>NZ_CP129119.1:2295000-2297500 GCF_030406775.1 Sporosarcina trichiuri
GCTAATGGCTCGTACAAAGTGGTGCCGGCGAAAGGACTTGAACCCTCAACCTACTGATTACAAGTCAGTTGCTCTACCAGTTGAGCTACACCGGCACAAAATATGGTGGAGGATGACGGGCTCGAACCGCCGACCCTCTGCTTGTAAGGCAGATGCTCTCCCAGCTGAGCTAATCCTCCATAATACGCATTGCTGCGTCTGCCTGGCAACGTCCTACTCTCACAGGGGGAAGCCCCCTACTACCATCGGCGCTGAAGAACTTAACTTCCGTGTTCGGTATGGGAACGGGTGTGACCTCTTCGCCATCATTACCAGACAAGTTGTTTACCTTTTTAAAGACATTTAATATTATATACTACCGCGTAGGTATTATACAAGATTTTTTTGAAAGATCTTATCGTTCTTTCAAAACTGGATAAAACAGACATTGCGCAGCCAAGACCGCCTTACGGCGCTTCCGCTTTTGTTTGGTTAAGTCCTCGATCGATTAGTATCTGTCAGCTCCACATGTCGCCATGCTTCCACACCAGACCTATCCACCTCATCATCTTTGAGGGATCTTACTTACTTGCGTAATGGGAAATCTCATCTCGAGGGGGGCTTCATGCTTAGATGCTTTCAGCATTTATCCCGTCCACACATAGCTACCCAGCGATGCCTTTGGCAAGACAACTGGTACACCAGCGGTGTGTCCATCCCGGTCCTCTCGTACTAAGGACAGCTCCTCTCAAATTTCCTGCGCCCGCGACGGATAGGGACCGAACTGTCTCACGACGTTCTGAACCCAGCTCGCGTACCGCTTTAATGGGCGAACAGCCCAACCCTTGGGACCGACTACAGCCCCAGGATGCGATGAGCCGACATCGAGGTGCCAAACCTCCCCGTCGATGTGGACTCTTGGGGGAGATAAGCCTGTTATCCCCGGGGTAGCTTTTATCCGTTGAGCGATGGCCCTTCCATGCGGAACCACCGGATCACTAAGCCCGTCTTTCGACCCTGCTCGACTTGTCGGTCTCGCAGTCAAGCTCCCTTATGCCTTTGCACTCTTCGAATGATGTCCAACCATTCTGAGGGAACCTTTGGGCGCCTCCGTTACCTTTTAGGAGGCGACCGCCCCAGTCAAACTGTCCGCCTGACACTGTCTCCTGCCCGGATCACGGGCAAGGGTTAGAAGTCCAATACAGCCAGGGTAGTATCCCACCATTGCCTCCGCGTAAGCTGGCGCTCACGCATCCAAGGCTCCTACCTATCCTGTACAGGCTGCACCGGAATTCAATATCAGGCTACAGTAAAGCTCCACGGGGTCTTTCCGTCCTGTCGCGGGTAATGCGCATCTTCACGCATATTATAATTTCACCGAGTCTCTCGTTGAGACAGTGCCCAGATCGTTACGCCTTTCGTGCGGGTCGGAACTTACCCGACAAGGAATTTCGCTACCTTAGGACCGTTATAGTTACGGCCGCCGTTTACTGGGGCTTCAATTCGAAGCTTCGCTTGCGCTAACCTCTCCTCTTAACCTTCCAGCACCGGGCAGGCGTCAGCCCCTATACGTCACCTTACGGTTTTGCAGAGACCTGTGTTTTTGCTAAACAGTCGCCTGGGCCTATTCACTGCGGCTCTCTCGAGCTGTTCACCCTACCAGAGCACCCCTTCTCCCGAAGTTACGGGGTCATTTTGCCGAGTTCCTTAACGAGAGTTCTCTCGATCACCTTAGGATTCTCTCCTCGCCTACCTGTGTCGGTTTGCGGTACAGGCACCTCCCGCCTCGCTAGAGGCTTTTCTTGGCAGTGTGAAATCAGGGACTCCAGGGAAACTTCCCCTTGCCGTCACAGCTCAATGTTACAGGAACGGGATTTGCCTCGTTCCACACCTCACTGCTTGGACGCGCATGACCAACAGCGCGCTCACCCTATCCTTCTGCGTCCCCCCATTACTCAAACGGCGGGGAGGTGGTACAGGAATATCAACCTGTTATCCATCGTCTACGCCTATCGGCCTCGACTTAGGTCCTGACTAACCCTGAGCGGACGAGCCTTCCTCAGGAAACCTTAGGCATTCGGTGGAAGGGATTCTCACCCTTCTTTCGCTACTCATACCGGCATTCTCACTTCCAAGCGCTCCACCAGTCCTTCCGGTCCAGCTTCAACGCCCTTGGAACGCTCTCCTACCACTGACACCTGAGGTGTCAATCCGCAGTTTCGGTGATTCGTTTAGCCCCGATACATTTTCGGCGCAGCGCCACTCGACCAGTGAGCTATTACGCACTCTTTAAATGATGGCTGCTTCTAAGCCAACATCCTGGTTGTCTGGGCAGCGCCACATCCTTTTCCACTTAACGAATACTTGGGGACCTTAACTGGCGGTCTGGGCTGTTTCCCTCTCGACTACGGACCTTATCACCCATAGTCTGACTCCCAAACATAAATCATCGGCATTCGGAGTTTGTCTGAATTCGGTAACCCGGGATGGGCCCCTCGTCCAAACAGTGCTCTACCTCCGA
>NZ_CP129119.1:2307500-2385000 GCF_030406775.1 Sporosarcina trichiuri
GTATATCTTCCATCTTCTGGCGTCTGACCTGAAGCTGGTCATTCAATTCTTCGTTATTCGACATCCTGTTCACTCCTCTAGATTGGTCGTGCGTTTACAGCGTGTACTATGTCCATTGTACACAAATCCGCTGCGTAAAAAAAGCCGCTTGCTAAGCGGTCTCTCCTTCGCAAGATGATCCGGTGCCGGGGCAGAGTTCATTCTTTGCCATTCCAGCCGGTATCCGCTGCTTTCCACAGCCTGACACCGCCTTCCGCCGCTGCAGGCATTTCGCGATATAGGCGGCCGCTGCCGGGTTCCTGCACGTCCGGAGCGAGTTCTGCAAGCGGTATCAGCACAAATGCGCGTTCATGCATACGCGGATGCGGAATTGTCAGTGTTTCCGTATCCATTCTTTCTTCATTATACAGAAGGATGTCGAGATCTGCTGTCCGCGGTCCCCACCGTACTGTACGGACGCGTCCTAGCTCCTGTTCGATCCGCTGGCACACCTCCAGCAGCTCACCGGCAGACAAAGACGTCTCGACCCGGACAGCGACATTGAGGAAGTCCGCCTGCTCGGTCAGTCCGACCGGCGCTGTCTCATAGATCGACGAGACGACAGCCGGCCCGACGCCGTCCGCTGCGCGCAGCAGATCCACCGCACGCGCCAGGTTCGCTTCCCGGTCTCCCATGTTTGTACCGATGGACAGATAGGCTGTATTCAACGCAGCTGCCCCCTCTCGACCTCGACTGCCACGGATGCATAGTGTCCCGGGATCGGCGGATCGGGTTTCACGACTTTCACGCGCACACCGCTCACCTGCTCCTGATAATCCGTCAGAAGCTTTGCCGCAACCCGCTCGGCTACAGTCTCTATCAGCTTCACCGGCTCACCTTCCGCAATACTGCGGACCGTCTCGTAGACCTCTGCATAATTCACTGTCGCGGAGAGATCATCCGTCCTGCCTGCCTGCTGCAGATCCGCAGCCAGTGTCACCGATATGGTGAACCGCTGGCCGAGAACCGTCTCTTCTGCCAGCGCGCCATGATAGCCGTAGAACTGCATTTCGTTTATATGAATGAAGTCCAATCGTTCCGCCCCCTTCTCACTCGGTATAATGCTGTTTTCCTGTCAGCACATCCATCATTCTGACCATCCGGGCAATCGGTTCCACGTCATGCACCCGGACAATATGGCAGCCGTGTTCGACGCCGTAGCAGACAGTCGCCCCCGTCCCTTCCAACCGCTGATCGACAGGCAGATCAAGGACACGGCCGACCAGAGACTTTTTCGATGTCCCGAGCAGCACCGGGTAGCCGAGTTCCGACAACCGGCCGAGACTCTGCATCGCTTCGATGTTCTGCCGGACGTCTTTTGCGAATCCGATACCCGGATCGAGCCAGATGTTTCCGGCCTCCACTCCCGCCTGTTCCGCAATCGCAATACTTTCTTCCATATCCGTAATCAGTTCATCACCCAGCTCCCCATCATAGACAGCTTGTTCACGGTTATGCATCAGGATGATCGGCGCATCGCAGGCTGCCGCCACTTCAGCAATCCTGGGTTCCCGTTTCGCCCCCCAGACGTCGTTGATGATATGGGCGCCTGCTGCGAGGGCCGCTTCCGCCACATCCGCTTTGTATGTATCGATCGACAATGCACAGCCGAATTCCGCGCTAAGCGCCTCGATGATCGGGATCGTGCGGGCCAGCTCTTCCTCAAGCGGCACAGGTGTGTGGCCCGGGCGCGTCGATTCCCCGCCGATGTCGATGATCTTCGCACCGGCAGCAACCATTTCTTCCGCATGCCGCAGCGCCGCGTCCGTCCGGCTGTAGCGGCCGCCGTCCGAGAACGAATCCGGCGTTACGTTCAGTATGCCCATAACGACCGTTTCGTTCTGGAAATCGATGAAGGTATCCCCAAGCTGATAGATCTTCTTTGCATGTTGCAATCTCATGCGGTTCCTCTCCCGTCTGTCTACACTCGTACTCCCCAGTTTACTGGCTGCCTGCCGCTTTTTCTAATGAAATGCACAAAAAGGGGGAAGCAGTCCGCTCCCCCCTTTTCCCGTATACCTTATTCTTCTTCGAATTGATAGAGCGGTGTACTCAAATACCGTTCGCCATTTGACGGAAGAATCGCAACGACGGTTTTTCCTTTGCCGAGTTCCCGTGCCGCTTTCAGGGCTGCAAACACGGCCGCTCCTGATGAAACCCCTCCGAGAATCCCTTCCTCTTTCGCAAGTCTCCGGGCATATTGATACGATTCATCGTTCGTGACTTGCGTGATGTCATCGTAAATGTCTGTATCGAGCACTTTGGGCACGAAGCCGGCACCGATCCCCTGAATTTTGTGGGGACCCGGCTTCCCTCCGGACAGCACTGCCGAGTCGGTCGGCTCCACGGCGATGATCTTCACACCGGGGAAACGCTCTTTCAGCACACTGCCGACACCTGTGATTGTTCCGCCTGTGCCGACCGCTGAAACGAATGCATCGACCTGTTCCAGTGCATCAGCAATTTCAGGTCCTGTCGTCAGACGGTGGACTTCCGGATTCGCCTCGTTGTTGAATTGCTGCGGAAGGAACCAGCCCTTTTCCTCAGCCAGCTGCTCCGCTTTGGCAATGGCGCCTTTCATCCCTTCGGCGCCAGGTGTGAGAACCAGCTCGGCTCCGTATGCGCGCAGCAGGTTGCGCCGCTCGAGACTCATCGTATCCGGCATGACGAGGACAGCTTTGTAGCCTTTCGCTGCAGCAATCATCGCCAGCCCGATTCCGGTATTGCCGCTCGTCGGCTCGATCAGCGTTCCGCCTTCCTTCAATTCTCCCGACTGTTCCGCTGCCTCAATCATCGCAAGTGCGATCCGGTCCTTGACACTGGAGCCCGGATTGAAATACTCCAATTTCAAATAGACATCTGCGTCATCAGGTCCCACCAGACGGTTCAGCTTGACCAAAGGCGTCCGGCCGACCAGATCCGCTACTGAATTTCCAATGTTTTTCATCTCGAACACTCCAATTCCTAGTTAGTAGGTAGGTTTTGTACTGTATTCAGTGTACAAGAGTATTGTGACAGTTGTCAAACATCTCTATCCCTTCCCGCATTAAAAAAACCCCGCAAAAATGCGGAGTCCTTCAGTTTCCATAAAACCAATGAGCATCGAATTCCTGCCAGAATGTTTCCGGCGTGACCGACTGGGAAAGCTGCTGAAGTGCGAGTTCCCTTCGGATATGCTCCTTAACGTCTTTCAATTTGAACGATCTGCCCTTCAGCACATCTTTTACATGCAGAATTCCATATGTGCCGTCAGAGAGCCGGATGATACCGCTTGTGTCCCCTGCTTTCATGGACTCGACCTGTTTGACGATCGCCGGGTCGGTCTCTTCGGAGCGGCTGCTGATAAAGCCGAGGTCGCCGCCGATGGATGCCGAGGCCGGATCGACGGACCGCTCCTTCGCAAGCACAGAGAAACTTGACCCGCCTTTCAGCTCGGCCGCCGCCTGCTCGGCATCCTCCTTGGTGGACGCCGCGAGAAGCGATGTACGATGCGCCGAAGGGATTTCATATTGGTCTTTGTTCTTCTTGTAATAAGCGGACACCGCTTCGTCCTCGACCACGATATCTTTTGTCAGGACACTGTCCAGGATGAGATCGGAACGCACTTTCTTTCTCATCTGTTCCGCATCCAGCCCGGTATAGGCTTTGCCGTCAGATGACGACAGCAGTGCAAGTTCCCGGTCCACTTCCTCGTCGGTGACTTTGATCTTGTACTCGTCAGCCGCTGTCTCCATGACCCGCTCATTGACCAGTCCAAGCAGGACATCGCGTCCGACTTCCTGCTCCATCGCCATCATCCATTCCTCACGGGTGATCGGTTTGCCTGCGACGGAGGCCACTTCCTCGCCCGCCTCGAACGGGCTTTCCGCCTTGTCGGGTATGAGCCAACCGATGAACCACAGGAGGTTCCCTGCCGCCAGGATGGCGATCAGGAGCAGCAGAGGCCCTGTCTTCAGTCTGCGCTTCGGCTGTGCGCCTCCTGAACGGTCAGGAACCCGCCCGGAGTTCATCGACAAATTCCTCTAATTCTTCTTTGGAGTACGTATACGTTTCCAGACAGAAATGGCATTCCGCCTCCGCCTGGCCGTCTTCAGCGATCATCTGGAGGATTTCCGCTTCCCCGAGACTCTTGATGGCCGTGCCGAAGCGGTCTTTCGAGCAGCTGCAATGGAAGTTCACGTCCATCTTATCGACAATCTGTACAATGTCAGCACCCAGCACTTCTTCGAGCACCTGCTCCGGAGACAGCCCGCGGTCGATCATTTTTGAGATCGGCTCCATACGGCTGATACGCGTCTCCAGTTCCGTAATGGTTTCGTCCTCGGCTCCCGGCATCACTTGGATAATGAAACCGCCCGACGCTTTCACCGTGTTGTCCGGGTTCACCAGGACACCGAGTGCTACTGCGGAAGGCACCTGCTCTGACACGACGAAGTACTGCGTGAAGTCTTCCGCCACTTCGCCAGATACAATCGGCGTCTGGCCGGTGAACATATCCCGGAGTCCGAGATCTTTGACGACCGTCAGCAAGCCGTCCGTTCCGACAGCGCGCCGGACGTCGAGTTTCCCTTGGGCATTCAAGTCGAAGTGCGTCTGCGGATTAATGGCATAGCCGCGGATATGGCCATGCGCGTCCGCGTCGGTGACGATGGCCCCGAGGGGTCCGCCGCCATCCAGTTTGACAGTCAGTTTGTCGTCGCCTTTCAGCATGGCACCCATCATGACTGTCGCTGTCATCGTCCGGCCGATGGCTGCGGTCGCAGTCGGCCATGAATAATGACGCCGCTGCATTTCACCGACCGCTCCCGTTGTGGTTGCGGCGTATGCGCGGATGGTCCCTCCGAACGCCAGTGCTTTTACTAAGTAATCATTCATCTGCCTATCTCTCCTTATCGGTTGCGTTCGTAAATCAGTTTCAGCCCCTTCAATGTCAGGAACTCATCGATGACATCGATCACTTCGGTCTCCTTGCCGATCAGCGGAGCAAGCCCGCCGGTGGCAATGACTGTCGGATTCTCCCGGCCGGCGTTTTTCATCCGGTTGACGAGACCTTCCACTTGTCCGACGTAGCCGTACAGGATGCCTGCCTGCATGGCGGACACTGTGTTCTTCCCGACGACGTGTTCAGGACGGGTGAGTTCCACTCGCGGAAGTTTGGAGGCGCGGTCGAACAGCGCTTCCATGGAAATGCTGACACCCGGCGCGATGGCTCCTCCCATATACTCTGCCCGTTCGTTGATATAACAATAAGTCGTCGCGGTGCCGAAATCTACGATGATAAGCGGACTGCCGTATTCATGTATCGCCGCCACCGCGTTGACAATCCGGTCCGCCCCGACTTCCCGTGGGTTTTCATACTTTATGTTCAGGCCCGTTTTCACCCCCGGACCGACAATGACAGGTTCCTGTTTGAAATACTTTTTACACATCTGTTCCAGCGGATGCATGACAGGCGGTACAACGGACGAAATGATGATCCCTGAAATGTCCGAGAACTCAAGACCGACATGCGCAAACAACGATTTCACCTGCATGGCGTACTCATCTTCGGTCTTTTGGCGGTAGGTCTCCATACGCCAATGATGCTTCAGGCCATCCCCTTCGTAGACGCCCAGTACGATGTTCGTATTGCCTGTATCCAAAACTAAGAGCATGTCCCATTCCTCACTGTTCTCAATAGTCTTTTTTCCCTCACATCATACCATACATCTTTTCAAAAAAAACAGCTGGCTGTCTCATGGCGGACAGCCAGCTGCTGATGATGATTAAAAGTCGTTTCGTTTCTCGTCCATCGAGCCAGGTGCTTCTTCAGGACCTGAGCTGTCCGGCAGGTTGCCGACAGATGGATCTGCCGGTGCACCGGTGACATCCGGATTGGCATCCGCATCTTCACCGACTTCTTTCCGGTCGTACGGACGGTCAGGCAGCGTGCCGTGATCTTTCAGGTGGTTGATCTGCTCGGCGTCGAGTGTTTCCACTTCGAGGAGCGTTTTTGCGATCAGATCGAGCAGGTCGCGGTTCTCCGTAAGGATCCGTTTCGTCCGCTCGTATTCACCTTTGATGATCGACTGCATTTCCTGATCGATTTCATACGCGATGGAATCGGAATAGTTCTGCTCGGAGTTGAAGTCACGGCCGAGGAAGACGTTGCCGCCCTGCTGCTGGCCGAATTGCATCGGTCCGAGTTTGTCGCTCATCCCGTACTCCGTCACCATGGAGCGCGCAATGCCGGTCGCCCGCTGGAAGTCATTATGCGCACCAGTGGACACTTCGCCGAGAACGATCTCTTCGGAAACCCGGCCGCCGAGGAGACCCGCGATCTTGTCGAGGAGTTCCGGCTTCGTCATGAAGTACCGGTCTTCCTTCGGCAGCATGACCGCATAGCCGCCTGCCTGGCCGCGCGGCACGATCGTCACTTTGTGGACGATCTCCGCGTCATCCAGGATGAGTCCTACGACGACGTGGCCTGCTTCGTGGTTTGCGACAATGCGGCGTTCCTTCTCGGAAATGACACGGCTCGTCTTGGCGGTACCCGCAATGACCCGGTCTGTCGCTTCATCGATATCCGCCATGTCGATCGTCGTCTTGTTGCGGCGGGCCGCAACGAGCGCCGCCTCGTTCAGGAGGTTCTCAAGATCGGCTCCTGAGAATCCAGGGGTCCGCTGTGCGAGCGCCTTCAGGTTGACAGTTTCATCGAGCGGCTTGTTGCGTGCATGCACTTTGAGTACAGCCTCGCGGCCTTTGACATCCGGGCGGCCGACTGTGATCTGACGGTCGAAACGGCCTGGACGCAGAAGTGCCGGGTCCAGGATATCCGGACGGTTCGTTGCAGCGACAATGATGATGCCTTCGTTTTCGCCGAAGCCATCCATTTCGACAAGCAGCTGGTTGAGCGTCTGTTCACGCTCATCATGACCGCCGCCGAGGCCTGCGCCCCGCTGGCGTCCGACTGCGTCGATTTCATCGATGAAAATGATACATGGTGCATTTTTCTTCGCATTTTCGAACAAGTCACGCACACGGGATGCACCGACACCGACGAACATTTCCACGAAGTCCGAACCGGAGATCGAGAAGAACGGCACGCCGGCTTCCCCTGCTACAGCACGGGCCAGGAGGGTTTTCCCGGTACCCGGAGGTCCTACTAACAGGATCCCCTTCGGAATACGTGCGCCGACTTCCGCGAATTTCCGCGGATCTTTCAGAAAGTCGACGACTTCGACAAGTTCCTGTTTCTCTTCATCCGCTCCGGCAACATCGGTGAAGCGGACTTTCTTGCGGTCATCGGAGTGCAATTTCGCTTTGCTTTTCCCGAAATTCATCACTTTTCCGCCACCGCCGCCGCCCTGCGCCTGGTTCAGCAGGAAGAAGAACAGGATGATGATGATGATAAATGGCACCAAGCCGGTGAAGAAGGATACCCAGGCACTCGTTTCAGGTGCCGGCAGGATATCCACTTCCGTTTTCGTTGTCTTCGCAAGATCACGGATATCGCTCATAGTCGTCTCATCATTCATCGGAACGTTGGTCGTGAACGTCTCGTCTTTCTTCGCGCCTTTCATATGCCCTTTTACTTCATAGACAAGCTGGACAGGCTGAAATTCGGCTCGTTCCACTTTCCCTTGTTCTAATGCTGTGAGAAATTCGTCATAACGGATCTTTTCCATTTTAGGGTTTGGATTGTTCAGCGAACTGAAGATTCCCATGATCGCCAGAAAAATCAGCCCATATAATAGAAAGTATCGAAATATTCGATTCATCCCAAGCCTCCTCATTTCTTCAACAGAAAACTATTGACAATCTTATCATATATGCAATTTGAATCACAAAGGAAATGACTTTGCAGAACAGCAAGTGCCATTCCCTTTTTCAGAGGCTCTTACATCGTATTCAGGTTGTGTAGATTTCCTTCTTCAGAACACCGATATATGGCAGGTTGCGGTATTTTTCCGCATAGTCCAGACCGTACCCGACGACGAACGCATCCGGCACTTCGAATCCGACCATATCCGCTTTCAGATCGACTTTGCGGCCGGTCGGCTTGTCGAGCAGTGTGACGATTTTGATGGAGTTCGCTTTCCGGTACTTGAACAGCTCCACCAAATACTTCAGCGTCTTCCCGCTGTCGATGATGTCCTCGAGGATGATGATGTCACGGCCTTCGATGCTCGTATTCAAGTCCTTGATGATCTTCACTTCACCGGAAGAAACGGTGGCATTCCCGTAGCTGGATACATCCATGAAATCGAGTTCTATGTACGCATCGAACCGTTTGATAAGATCGCTCATGAACGGAAGGGCACCTTTCAGCACGCCGATGACAAGCGGGAACTTCTCCTTATACTCGTCAGACAGCTGCTGGCCGAGTTCCGCCACTTTTTCCTGGAGCTGTTCTTCCGTGATAAGCACTTCCTGAATATCTTTTTCCAACATGAATAATTCCTCCTAAGGTTTGTGGGTCAACGAGCTGCTGGAGGATGCCGGCACTATTGCCGGTCCGTCATCAGTATGTAAGCTTCTCCATCCGGCTCTTCACTTGTGAATCGTCCGCCATACCGGACGAAAGGCACCGCACAGACACTGCCGTCTTCCGCGATGATAACGGGCAGTTCATCGCGCTGCGAGTGTCCGATCTTTTCATCGATGAACAGCCGGCTCAGCTTCTTCGGCGTGTCCATCCCTTTCAGGCGGATCCGGTCTCCCGGCTGCCGGACCCGGATCTCCGCAGGAAAGCCTTCTGGCGCGGGCCGGAAATACCGCCATTCCGAAACAGCCGCCAATTCATCGGCGGCTGCCTCGGACGCACGGCACCAGCGCAGCCGGAACGCCCCCCATCGGATCCACTGGTTTTCCGGGAAGGAGACGGGATGGCTGCCCCGTTCTGCAGGTCCGTTCCGCAAGAATATGGAACGGCCATATGTCCGTTCCAGCCTCCAGCCCTTCGGCAGATGGACAGCAGCACTGCCGTGCACCCCGTTCAGCTGACGGACGACTTGATTCACCAGAGAAGCGTTGTAAATTGCAGGTATAGTTTCCCCATTGTAAAGATACTTCAATAGTAGAGGAACCGTCCTCTTTTGTAAAGCAGGGTGCATGGCGGAAAACATCTCCGTTTCAATACAGAGCCTCCCCTTTTCGTCATGCCGGATAAGCTTTTCCGTCTGCTCTTCCGCAAGGCCGCCAAGAAGGTCATCCTCCTCTTGGAGTGTTTCCGTCATCCGTACGGACTGCACAGCTGCAGCCGGCTCTTCACGGAGCAGTGCCGGCAGCACGTGATGCCGGTACCGGTTGCGTGTATAGTCGTCTTTCATATTGCTCGGGTCCTCCCGATAGGCAAGATCGTGATCCGCTGCATATGCATAGAGATCGGCTTTTCCGAGCTGCAGGAAAGGACGGATCAGCCGGCCCTCCCCGAGATGCCGGACGGCGGGCATCCCTTTCGGCCGCTGTCCTTTCGTGATCTGCATCAGGACGGTCTCCAGCTGATCCTCCGAATGATGGGCAGCAGCAAGCACAGCATACCGCCCCTCCGCCATCACTTCTTTGAATTTCGCATATCTTCCTCTGCGGCAGACATCCTGGACGTTTCCGCCTGATGTTTCCATAAGTTCGGGTACAGGGACGGCAGTGCGGTGGCAGCGGACACCCAGCCGGTCCGCAAGCTGCTGCACCACTTCACCGTCTTCTGCGGATTCTGCGCCGCGGAGACAGTGATCGACATGTATGGCAGCCGTCTCAAAGCCGAAAACCGGGCGCATGGCTGCTAAATAGTGCAGCAGCGCCATGGAGTCCACGCCGCCGGAGCAGGCGACGAGCACACGGTCTCCTTTCTGCAACAGACCCTTTTCACGGATGAAGTCTGTCGCTTTCTGCAGTTGTGTCTTCTCCATACCCATCCGCCCCCTTCTCTTCCCCTCATACTACCACTTTCTGCCGGAAAAGTGATGGTGTCCGCACTTTCACACTCGACCAGCTCGGCACGATATGGTCCATCTTCATGACCAGGACAGTACGGTCATCCGCTGTCGTTTTGAACTTCCTTTCCATTTCGCCCATGATGCGGTCCGCAAGTGCTTCGCAGTCCAGCCCGCCATGCCGCTCCAGCGTCTGACAGAGCGACCGTTCCTGCTGCTCCAGCGGAATATCCCCATTGAAAATGCCGTCCGTCATCATGACGATGATATCGCCTGATTTCAGTTCTTCGTTTTTCGCCTCCACGGTAAAGGATGGCAGGAACCCGAACGGCACCGCTTTGCTGTCGACACGCAGGAATTCATCCCCCCGTTTGATATACGTGCTCATGGAACCTGCTTTCCACGACCAGAGCCGCCCGTCCTGCAGATCGATCAGCGCTAGATCGAGGGTCGCATACATATCGTCCAGTCCGTTCAGCGCCATCATATAATGCAGGGTGTGCATCGCTGTCTCCGGTCCCATCTTGCGGTCCAGGCACTCCCGCATGAGGCGGATCACTTTCTGGCTTTCATAGTACGCGTTGAGATCCTGCCCCATGCCGTCCGACAGCAGCACCGCCGTCAGCCCGTCATGGATCGGGAATACTTCATACGCATCCCCGGCATACAGTGATCCGCCGCCGGCAGTCGCGACGACGCCGTACTGCATGGAGAAACGGACAGCGGATGTGAACGTCAGCTGCAGATGGGTGAACGGCTGCTCCCGCATCACCGCTTTTTCCACCTGGAACGGCTCCTGGTACATCTCTTCCAAGATCGGCAGGATCAGCCGTTCCGCAACCGTCGTATCGGTCTCGAAGGACGAACGGCGCTCCGGGATGGAACAGACGATCCGCATGGACCCCTTCTCTTCCGATAAAATATCGATCTGGAAAAACTCGATATCCTGCGCACGCAGACAATTGCCGAGCTCTTCCTCAGACGGCTGATAGACCGTGACGTCCTCTTTGATATCTTTCATCATCTTTTCCAGATGGTTGCTCATATCCCGCAGCTGGAGTGCCAGCATCTTGCGGCCATGCTGCAGCTGGCCCATCAGCAGACGGTCGGCACCGCGCTCCTCCAGTTCCTCGATCAGCCCGTTATGGCGGACGCATTTATAGCGGATCTTCTCTTCGACACGGTGCCGGGCCGCCTTTTTCGTTGCCGAATAGGTCGACTCCCATTCGGACAGGAGCGCAGGCATGCTGTCGTCATTCGATTCCCAGCACTTCGCATAGCGGAAGCACGAACGGCAGGCGATCGGAGTCTCCTCTGCACGTGCTTTCTGCTGGGTCTCCTGGACAGGGAACTGGTCATTCACCATCGTCGACATGAACGATGCGAACTGCTGGAAGTCCGTCAGCTGCTCATCCAGCTGGCGGGCGAGCCACTGCTGCCGTTTCTCGGAGAGATCCTGCCGCTCCGGCTGCAGCATATCCGATACGGATGCAAGCCGTTTTGATGGAATGCAGAAGAACAACAATGTCGCTGCTCCGATCGTCACGAAATGCGTCTGATCGAGCGGCAGCGTCAGGTCATACAGCAGGAAAAAGACCGATGCGAATAAGCCGCCTGTTGCCACCCCCAGCTTCCCGAACCCTTTCATGGCACCGGCAGCAAACCCCGTCATGCCGTAGACCGTCATCATTCCGGTGAATGACAGTTCCGCCATCCCGGTAATGGCGGCGATCATCATGGCGACCGTCGTGGAGAACAGGATGCCGCCTGAGACTGCTGCGATGAGGATCGCCATATAAAGAAGCGCGCCCGGCACGGACACGAGCCCGATCATCAGGCGGTCCATCCCGGTTGCCGCCATCGCAGCGATGATGCAGGCCGCCCCGAGCTGCTCCGCACGCCATGGCGAATACAGCAGTTTATCGACCGGTGGGAAGGCGATGAACAGGAAGATTGTCATCACCAGGGCCAGCAGTGCTTCGAATCCGATGGACAGCTGGACCGTCAGCGGCGGCTGGCCTGCATACATGATCAGCTGCCAGAACACCTGCACCGCGATGATCGTAGCGGCAACGGTGAGCGGCACCGATTTCCTTGTGAATGAATGCCGGATGACCACATTGAACAGAAGCAGCTGCAGCACGAACAGCAGGGCCTGTCCTAACCCGAGGAACAGGCTTCCGCTCATGCCTCCGACGAATGCCGGAATCATATACTTCGGGTAGCGCATGACCGCAAGTGCCCAAACCGGCAGCAAAAATGGAACCGCTGCATCGAACAGGACTGCCTGCGCCAAGAAGAAGGAGCCGACCGCGAACAACAGCGATGTAAGCAGGTGCACTTTCCGTACCATTATCGATCCGATCAGGCTGTGAAGCGGATGCATCATCGTTCTCTCTGTATTGCTGCTGACCATCTTCATTTCTCATTCCCCCTATGACCTATTGCCGTTAAGTATACCGGGGGGCGGCTTCATATTTTGTCTCTTTCTGGCACCAGGTCCTAAAAACATTTCGACGGTTTACGTGCAGGTTGTCGACAGGGTGGGTGGGCTATTTTTGCGGGCTGCGCGTATCCGGGTCCGGGCCGCGCGTATTTTGCCGCGCGGGGGTATTTCTCCTTTGCTCGTGCACACTATGGAAAATTGTACGGAAACCGTTGACAAGTATTCCTGCAGTCTGTATGATGTAAAAGGTCGCAACTGTAGAGGTTGCGGATCATCCATTTGGCGGTGTAGCTCAGCTGGCTAGAGCGTACGGTTCATACCCGTGAGGTCGGGGGTTCGATCCCCTCCGCCGCTATACGAATTGCACACAAAGGGTCTGTCGACATGACAGGCCCTTTTTTTTGCGCTTTAGGACTGCTCGCGGATCATGATGCCGCCAGGGGGAATTGTAGGGGTGCTCATAAAACGAGGAAAGTGATCATAAATCCCGGATTATGATCATAAACCGCGGAAAGTGATCATAAACTTGGAATTTCGCTCATAAACCTCGTAAAGTGATCATAAACCCTGGACTCCGCTCATAAACCAGCCGAATGCGCTCATAACTTTACACAATCCAGTCTCCCGCACGCCCGTGCCCAGCCGTCAACCCCGCTTCCCCGAACGCCCGGTTGTTTGCAGCACACACCTGCCGGACAACGAAAAAAGCTGAGCGGCGCCGTCAGGCACACACTCAGCTTTTCATCTATAAGACATTTTTTCCTGTATTGAAACAGCTCAGAAGGGTCGTTCCAACCTTTGTACTCGGGCGTCAGCCTCTGCGTGCTCCGCGGCCTCCGCGTTTGGACTCAGTTGCTCGCTTAAGTGTCGTAAGGCGTTCCTCGCTGTCCTTCATGAATTTCGCCATTTTCTGCTCGAAATTCTCCGGACGCTCCGGTGCGCGTCCTCCCTGACGAGGGCGTGATGGTCGCTGCGGTCGCTGCGGCCGTTCGGATTCCGGTTTCGCTTTCCGGATCGACAGGCCGATTTTGCCGTCAGATCCGACGTTCATGACTTTCACTTCAACTTTGTCGCCGACTTTCAAGTGGTCGTTGATATCTTTGACGTAGTTGTCTGCCACTTCACTGATGTGGACAAGTCCTGTTACGCCGGTCGGCAATTCAACGAATGCCCCAAAATTAGTGATCCCTGTCACTTTACCCTCTAATTTGCTGCCTACTTCAATTGACATAAAAAAAATGCTCCTCCTTAGAATTTAAGCGGGCCTTCCTTTCAGAAAGCCTAGCAACCGTTTTTACGGGTCCTGCCTGCGCAAGATTCCTACTTTCATTATATCCAACAAAAAAAGAGTGTCAATAAGACTACTCTTTTCCGTCATCTTTTTTGTCCAGTTTTTTCTTCCCTTCCGGAAGGGAGAAGATGATTTCACCCTCATTGGAAACGAAATACTCTTTCCGGGCCAATTTTGCAATGTATTCTTCGTCGTCCAGTTTCAGCAGCTGTTTCTTCAGCTGCTCCTGCTCGCCCGTCTTCACGGCGAGCTGTTCGATCAATTCCTGTTTCTCCAGCTGTTTGGCTGCGAGCAATTCCTTCTGCTGATGATTGTAGACCGCAATGCCGCCGAATGTGACGATGGCGATCATCGCAAACACGAGCAGTTTCACTTTCAGCCGCTTCTTCTGTTTGCGCCGCCAGTCCTCTTTGCGCTGCATGGAGCGGACATATTCAGTTTCAATTGACGCAACAGATGAGGAATTCAGTTTCCTTGCCTTTTGCTCCATCTCCTGTACAGCCCCCTCAACTACAATTTACAGATGGTTCTTTCCCCAGTATACGTCATGCCGCCCTTTTTTTGAAGGATAAGTTGGCAAAACGGCGATAGATATACCGGATTGGTCCCAATAGGACGTAGACCACTGTAAAAAGGATGCGGAACACTGCCCGGATGCAGACATATACCAGCCGGATGATCCAGGTGACCGGCCGGATGACCAGCACAATGACCAGCCTGCCGAACAGACGGAACGGTCTATGGAACAGACTCGCATACAGCAGCAGACCGGCCAGCTGGGCGATCGGATCGTACATCCGCCACTCGCCCGCACGGTATTCAAACAGGACAGCGAAAGCGAAGCAGCCGGCAAGCAGCCAGCCCGCGCCTTCCAGAAGGCCGGAGATCCTCCGGATGTACGATGCTTTCTGCGTCCGGTCGATCCCTGTACCGATCATGTCCATGAACGCGCCTGCAATGACCCCTGAACCGATCATCGCAAGCAGGCTGAGGAACTGGCCGGAGATGCTCATCCGAACAATTTATGGAGGAAATTACGGGAGCCTGTCTCTTCTTCATCGTACTGCAGTGTGCTGACAGAGCCCTCCAATGTGAGAAGGCCTTTGTCGACATCCAAGTGGACGATGCGTAATTCTTCTCCTTTGATGGTCAGCATTCCCTGGGACGTGCGGACGAGGAACTCTTCTTGGTCGAACCGGTCGATAGTCTTTACAGAAGTGAGATCCATTCGTTTCCGGTTGCGCATGGTGACGACGTGGTCGCCGGATGGGATTGTGTACGTCGGACTTTCAGTTTGAATTTGCATAGTCTGTCCTCCTGTCGATTTTGTACACTGCCATCCTATGCGCGTCCAATAAAAAACATGACAGGAAAAGATCCTGTCATGCCTCCTCAGTCTTCATCGTCCACGAATTCCGGTTCCACTTTGTCGAGTTTTTCTTCTTTGACGATCGTGTACATCGCAGCTGCATCCTCTTTTTTCGTGGAGGCTTTCAGTTCGTTCACTGTGACGGTGACGATCTTCTGGCCGAACCGGATGGCGAGTTCATTGCCCGGTGCCACATCCGATGATGCTTTCGCGACTTTCCCGTCGATCGTGATCCGACCCTGGTCCGCGACCTGTTTTGCGAGTGTCCTTCTTTTGATAAGCCTGGATACTTTCAAGAATTTATCGAGTCTCATGCTGGGTTCCTCCTGTCCGTTTGGCATCTTGCCAGAATTGTTCCAGCTCGTCCAGTGTATAATCGCTGAATGAACCGCGCCCGGCGGCTACGGCCTGTTCGATGTAGCCGAACCGCGTGCTGAACTTGCGGTTGGCATGCTGCATCGCTTCCTCCGGTGAGAGCTTCAGGAACCGGGCGATGTTGACGAGCGTGAAGAACACGTCGCCGAGTTCGTCCGTGCGGGTATCCTGCGTCCCTTCTGCCACTTCGTCCTTGAATTCCTGCCATTCCTCTTCGAACTTATCGAATGCTCCTTTTACATCCTCCCAGTCGAATCCGACCCGGGCTGCCGCCTTCTGGTAATTGAACGAGGTCAGCAGGGACGAGCTTGTCAGCGCCTGTCCGTCGAGCAGGGAGGTACGCTCCGGTTTCTCAGCCGCCTTGATGGCCTGCCAATTGGTCAGGACATCCTCTGTATCCTCGACTTCAATTTCCCCGAAAACATGCGGATGCCTGCGGATCATCTTATCCCCGACCGCCTGCAGGATGTCTTCCATAGCGAAATAGCCTTCATCCTCCCCGATCTGCGCATGCAGGAAGACCTGCAGCAGCACATCACCGAGCTCCTCGATGAGCCCGTCATCGTCTTCCCGATCGATCGCATCAAGGACTTCGTGCGCTTCTTCTATCAGATATCGTTTCAGCGACTCATGCGTCTGTTCCCGATCCCACGGGCAGCCGTCCGGTCCGCGGAGTGCGGCAATGATCGCGCGGAATGTCCGCCATTCCTTCAGCCTGTCCGTCTGTTCAGGGACAGGCGGCACGTAGACCGTCGTCAGGTTGTCGATCTCCGTCTCGCGGTCGAGTTCTACAAGCGGAAGGGTGCGCACCCGCTCAAGCGACGTCCCGGCCGCCTTCACAATCGTGACCGGATGTTCGACCGGGTATTTCTCGAGCAGTGCCAGTTTTACATCCGAAGCGACGAACGCATCATAGACCTGGCCGATCAGGATATGCTGCTGCATCAGCACATCATCCTGATGCAGGTCCGCTGCATCCAAAAGCTGGAACCCTTCAATCGGATCGATGCGGAGTGCCGAAAAGATCGGGTCGAGGAAGCTGCTGCCTCCCGCGATCTCCAGGATGGCATTCCCTGCCCGTTCCTGCTCGATCAGCAGCTGGACAGTACGTTCCGCAACGAGCGGATGGCCGGGCACAGCATATACAACCGGCTGTTCCGATGCCAGCTCCGTCAGCTGCCGGACAATCTCCTCATAGACCGCTTCGAACGAATCATTTGCCTCATAGACGGCATCGAAACTCCGCACCTGGACACCTTCCGCTTTCAGCTCGTCGACGGCCGGATGATGATCCGTCCGGACGATGAGCGTACCGGCGGCTTTCAATTTCCTGTAGACGCCAAGCGGCAGTTGGTCGAGTTCACCGGCACCAAGGCCGATTATCGTTATTTTTTCCATACAATCACCTTCTCTTTTTCGTCAATACCAGCTGCACGCGCGCAAGCCGTTTCCCGAACGGCAACAAATACCAATCCCGGTCGCCCAGCACACGCGTCTTCATGATGATGAACAGGAATACGGCAGCGCCGAGTCCGACAGCGGGCAACGCCGACAGTGCTGCAGACAGCCGGCTGTCCCCTGCCAGGCCTGCCGCATCGATTCCCGCTGTCCAGGCGAGCACAACGGCCGCCATTGCAGCGCCTGCCGCACCTATCCAGCCATAGAACCTGGCAGGGGCCAGGCGCGCCGGCCAGGTTTTCTTGAAGAGTAAAAGCAGACCCGCCGCTGTTACCGCAAACCCGATATTGCCGGCAAGCGCTGCCCCGGCAATCCCGTATACAGGGACGAGCAGGACATTCGACAGGACCTTCACAGCCAGCCCGAGTACCAGCCAGGCTGCCGGGCCTTTCCCGGAACCGGCCCCCTGCAGGATTGCACAGAGCGGCAGTACGAGCGACAGCCAGAAAATCTGCAGGCAGAAGATCGCAAGTGCGCCGGAACCGTCTCTTGTTTCAAACAATAACACATTCACATAAGGCAGCAGAAGCGCAAGACCGAGTGCGGCTGCAAATCCGAACAAGACAGCAACACGGTACGTCAGCTGTACGAACGGCCAGGCGCTCCGTCCTCCGCTTCTTGCCGTATGGTGCGCGATCAGCGGCACAATCGCCATCGCGAGCGTCGTGGCGATCAGGCTGCCGAGCTGCAGCAGCGGCTGGCCGCGGTCATAGATCCCTTTCAGGACCATGGCAGCCGTGTCATCGATGCTGTCCGCTGTCAGCAGGTTCAGTACCGTGAATGCATCCGCCAGCTGATACAGCAGGAGGATGAGGGAACTTGCACTCAGACTGACACTGACGACGGTCAGTTCGCGGATGACGCGTTTCCGGTCGATGGCTGCGGGCCTGGCGCGCACGGACCGGCGATGCCAGAGTGCCAGGATCAGGACGCCGGCAGCCTGGCCGATCACGGTCCCAATGACTGCAATCTCCCCTGTCGTATACAGCGACGCGCCCGAACGAACCGCGAGCCACGTACCCGCCAGAATGATGGCGACGCGGATTCCCTGCTCGCCGACACCCGACACGGCGATCGGCATCATGTCCCCTTTGGATTGGAAGACCCCCTTGTACACCGCAAGCAGAGGCATGACCAGCAAAATATAGGCACCCGCACGCAGCAGCGGCGCCAGGGCGGCATCCCCCATCATCCGTGCGATCGTTTGAGCACCGGTCAGCAGCCCTGCGAACGCGAGTATGCTCAGTACACTCAGATAGACGAACGATAAATTGATGATCGCCCGCCGTTCACCGGGATGTTCCGTACCCGCCAGCAGCTTGGAAATGGAAACCGCCGCACCGTACGTCGTCCAGATCACGAAGATCCCGGTGATCGGGTACACTTGCTGATAAATGTAGAACCCTTTGTCCCCGACCAAGTTCTGGAAGGGGACACGGTACACGGCCCCGAGCAGTTTGACAATCAAGGCGGAGACCGTCAGCATTGACGCGCCTTTCATAAATGTTTTCATATTCCAATCGCCTGCTGCCATGCTGAGTCCTCTTTCGTTTTGTGGATGGTGTCCATTATACCACTGCCCGCTTGAAACGACAGCTTCCCGGGGGCACGCACAAAAAAACCTGCACGTCCTGAAGGGTTCAGGCGGTGCAGGCAGATTACTGTTCCATCTGTTTGGCTAAAAACAAGGCGGCCGTTTCGGCAGTCTTCTGTTCGGCTTCCCCGACAAAGTGGACTTTCGACAATAAATAGATTGCGCCGATGGTATCACCGTTCACAACAATCGGAGTGACACAGTAGGATTTCACATGCTCGGTCTGTCCCGGCACCCATTCCACGGTCTTCTCCATTTTTTCCGTCACCATCGCCCGCTGCTTCAGCAGCTCTTCAGCGTCGGCAGACACCTGCCGATTCAAATAGTCCTTCTTCGGAAGACCGGCCACCGCGATGATTTCATCCCGGTCACTGATAAGTGCCGGCGTGCCCAATGTCTGATAAAGTGTTTCTGCATATTCCGCTGCAAACTGGCCGAGTTCGGAAATCGGGGAATACTTTTTCAGGATGACTTCGCCGTCCCGATCCGTAAAAATTTCAAGAGGGTCCCCTTCCCGGATCCGGAGCGTTCGCCGGATTTCTTTCGGGATGACCACCCTTCCCAAGTCATCGATCCTGCGGACAATACCGGTTGCCTTCATGCATGATGCCTCACTTTCTAATTGAAATCCGCTTTACGGACTCAGTATGCTTCATGCATGGGCATTTTATGCAGGGACGGGACTATCCGGCATCCACTTCGGCAGTTTCTTTCTCGGCTGTCCGCAGCAGCTGTATGATCTTTTCAAGCACATCGAACTCCGTCTGTTTACCGAGTTTCCGGTCATCGATCGTGATGACCAGCCGGCCGTCATCCATCGTGAAGCCGACAGCACGGCCATAGGCCATCGTTTTCGAGACGAGTTTCGCACCGTCCGTCTTCGCGGTCCCTTCAGCGGAGAACCGGATTTCGATGACGGACTGCTGTTTTTTGATGGAGGCAACGCCCGCTTCTTTCCCCCACGCTTTCAGGCGGCCTACGCGAAGCAGCAGTTCCGCTTCGAACGGCAGATCGCCGAACCGGTCGGTCATCTCGTCCCACAGTTCGTTGAAATCCTGCTCACCCTCAATCGCTTTCACGCGTTTATACATCTGGATCTTCTGGTAGCCGTCCTTGATGTACGTATCCGGCAGATAGGCATTGATCGGCAGGGAGATCTCCAGGTCAGGCCGGTCTTCTTTCGAGATGCCGGTCTGTTTCTCCTCCACGGCTTCCTGCAACATCTGGGAATAGAGATCGAACCCGACCGAATCGATGAATCCGTGCTGTTGGGATCCGAGCAGATTCCCGGCTCCCCGGATGGACAGGTCACGCATTGCAATTTTGAATCCGGAGCCGAGTTCCGTGAATTCCTTGATGGCCTGCAGACGGTTCTCCGCCACTTCCGTCAGCACTTTGTCGCGCTGATACAGGAAATAGGCATAGGCAACCCGGTTCGACCGTCCGACACGGCCTCGCAGCTGATACAGCTGGGACAGGCCCATGCGGTCGGCGTCATGGACGAGCAGCGTATTGACGTTCGGGATATCGATTCCTGTCTCGATGATCGTCGTGGTCACGAGGACATCATACTCCCCTTCGAGGAAGCTGAGGATGATCTCTTCCAGCGCCGCTTCCCCCATCTGTCCGTGTGCGAATCCGACACGGGCTTCCGGCACCAGCTGACGGATCTCATCAACCTTTTTCGTCATATCCTCCACCCGGTTATACAAGTAGAACACTTGTCCGCCGCGGGACATCTCCCTCTCAATTGCCTCGCGCACCAGCGCCAGGTTATCCTCCATGACATAGGTCTGGACAGGGAACCGGTTAGCTGGCGGTGTTTCGATGATCGACAGGTCGCGTACACCGATCATCGACATATGCAGCGTTCTCGGAATCGGCGTCGCGGTGAGTGTCAGTACATCGACATTCGTCTTCAGCTGTTTCAGCTTTTCTTTGTGTGTGACGCCGAACCGCTGTTCCTCGTCGACGATCAGCAGGCCGAGGTCCTGATAGGCAACGTCCTTCGACAGCAGGCGGTGTGTGCCCACGACGATATCGACCGTGCCGTTCTTCAGTCCTTTCTTGGTCTCTGTCTGCTGTTTTTTCGACCGGAACCGGTTGAGCAGGGAGACCTCGATCGGGAAGTCGGCGAACCGCGACTTCATCGTCTCGTAATGCTGCTGGGCGAGAATTGTCGTCGGCACGAGGAATGCGACCTGCTTGCCGTCCGATACAGCTTTGAATGCAGCACGGATGGCCACTTCCGTCTTGCCATACCCGACGTCCCCGCAGAGCAGCCGGTCCATCGGCCGTTCCTTCTCCATGTCCTGCTTCACTTCGACAATGGACCGGAGCTGATCGTCCGTCTCTTCATAAGGGAATGCATTTTCGAAGGACCGCTGCAGGTCATCGTCTTTCGAGAAGGCGAACCCTTTCTGGGCTTCCCTCTCCGCATACAGCTTGATGAGGTCATCGGCGATGTCTTTCACGGCTGCTGACACTTTCGTCTTCGTCTTCTTCCATTCCGCCCCGCCGAGCTTGTGGAGCTTCGGCTCTTTGTCACCGGATGCGACATACTTCTGTACGAGGTCGATCTGATCGGCCGGCACGAACAGCTTATCTTCGCCGCGGTAGCGGATATCGAGATAGTCCTTGCTGACACCGCCGACATCCAAGGTCACGACACCATAATACTTACCGATGCCGTGCTGGACGTGCACGATATAATCGCCGGGTTTGATTTCCGAATAGTTTTTGATGCGTTCCGCGTTCGAGATTTTCTGCGGACGGGCTTTCCGCCTCGGTTTCCCTTTGAACAGTTCACCGTCCGTGATGACAGCGAGATGCTGCAGCGGCAGCTCGAACCCGGCATGGAGACTGCCGTCGATGACTGTGATCATGCCGGCTTCCGCAGCAGCCGCGTTCCCGGTTGCCTGAATATCATAATCGGCCAGGATGGACCGGACTTTTTCGACCCGGTCGCGCCCTTCTGCGACAACGAATACATTGAAGCCGCCATGCTGCCAGCGCTCCGTCTCCGCTTTCAGCAGGTTCATCTGTCCGTGGAACTCCTGCATCGGCTTGCAGGAATAGGACAGCACTTCCTTCACCGTAATTCCCGGGAGGGTCCGTGTAAACAGGGACGTATACAGCTTTTGGGCAGTGAGCGCGGCATGCACTTCAGCAAACGGCACAGACAGCACCGCGTCATGTACGATCTTTCCTTCTTCCAGCAACGACAGGCGCCATTCCTCTTCGTCTTTCTCAAGCATGGCCGCGCCTTCCTGGACCCGGTTGATTTCATCGAAAACGACAAGCGCATCATCCGGCAAGTAGGTGTTGAGGGTCGTGACCTGGTCCCCCGCGAAGCCGGCGTACTTCACCATGCTTTCCGGCTGGACGCCAGCTCTCATCAGTTCGATATCCCCGGAGATCGTCTCCAGCAGATTCTCTTTGACTGTCTCGTCTTTGACTTTTTTCAGGCTCTTGGCAAGTGCCGCTTCCAGCTTGTCTGCGATTATCAGCAGATCCCCGGCAGACCAGGAGAATTCGGATGCCGGCTGCAGGCTGACGTCTGTCAGTTTGCCCGTGGAACGCTGGTCTTCGGCCGAGAATGTCCTGATTGAATCCACATCGGTGTCGAACAGCTCAATCCGGATCGGATCGTCCGCCGTCAGCGGATAGATATCCAGGATTCCGCCCCGTAAAGCGAATTCCCCGGGAGCGGTGACCATGTCTTTCCGGGCATACCCCATGCCGGTCAGCCGATTCAGCCAGCTGTCCATATTGATACTGTCTCCGACAGATACGGAAAGGGTGCCCGCGGCGAACCGGCCCTTTGTCGGGATCAGTTTCTTCAATCCGGCGACAGGCGTGATGTAGATGCCTTGTCCTTTGGATGCCAGATGGCTGAGCGTGTCGATCCGTCCTGCACGCAGTTCGAAGCTTGCGAATGCAAAGTCCGCCGCTATCAGTTCCTCTGCCGGATACAGATGGACACACTCCTCCCCCAGCTGTTTGACGAGATCGTCATATGTACGCTGTGCCTGCAGCATGTTCGGCGAAACGATGACCACCGGGCGGCCGATCTCCTGCTGGAGCGTCTGGAAGAACAGCGTCTTTGCGCCTCCTGTCAGACCTGTCAGCAGCTGCCGGTCCTGGCCTTTCGCCAATTTGTCCGCCAATTGCCCGATCTTTGCTGACTTCCGGTAATAGTTTACTAATGAGTCCATTCGGATCCGTCCTTTCTCCGTGAAATGCATAAGCACAAAAAGCTTTGCGCGCCTGCAGCAGGCGCCAAAGCCAGGCTTCTCACTGAAGCCACTTTTCAACTGTATAGTACTCGGGGAACATGCTCAGCGAGTCTTCGCACTGTTCGCAGATACAGCGGATTTCGAAGGATCCCCGGCCGTGCTCGGACAGGAACCCGTCATCCGATTTCTGCAGTTCAGCGATCGTTTCCTTCACGGACGCAAATGGCACGGAGCCGATCTCCGTCCGGCAATGCCCGCAGCGGTAGGTGACCATCCGCATCGCCGCCTTTCAAATGTACATGCTGTACAAGTATAGGCAGCACAGACAGCGCTTATGCCTGCGGGTCAGTTATAGTCGTTCATCACTTCAAGGAACGGTCTGCCCAGCCAGTCGCGGCAGGCAGCGGCGCTGCGTTCGACGGCCTCACGGATGAGCGGCTGTTCCTCCTCGGAAAAAGGACCCAGTACATAATCCGCTACCGCCATGCGGCCGTCCGGACGGCCGATGCCGATCCTGACCCGGTTGAACACGTCGGTCCCCAAGTGGGCAATAAGGGATTTCACGCCGTTATGCCCGCCAGCCCCGCCTTTCGCCCGCAGCCGCAGTTTGCCGGGCGTAAGATCGAGATCATCATAGATGACGGCGATGTCCTCATCGTCCGCTTCGAAGTAATCCATCAGCGGCCGCACGCATTCGCCGGACAAGTTCATATAGGTGAGCGGTTTCACGAGCATCACTTTTTCACCGCCGGCCCGGACGGTCGTATAGAGACCGTTGAATTTCGTCTGGAAGGCGGGTGCATCCAGCTGTTCCGCCAGCAGATCGATCGCTTGAAAACCGACATTGTGACGGGTCATTTCATATTGTTTACCCGGATTTCCGAGTCCGATGATCATTTTCATAGGAACGCTCTCTTTCTATGGGGAATGTATCGTAAAACGTAAAAACAAGCGCACGGCGTGCCGTGCGCTCTTTGTATTATTCGCTGTCTTTGTCTATTTCGTTGACGACTTCCGGTTCAGCTGTGCCGCCGGACTCTTCGTCAAGTGCGTCAAGCTCTTCCTCAGTACGCGGTGCAGAGACGAGAACGATCGTTTCGTCGTCTTCGTTCTGGATTTCGTACTTGGTCCCTTCACGCAGGTCGGATACTTGGATCGTATCTCCGATGTCCAGTTTTGACACGTCGACTTCGATGCTCTCCGGGATGTCCGAAGGTTTTGCTTTGACTTTCAGTTCCCAAAGCGGCTGCTGGACGACGCCGCCCGCTTTCTCACCCGGTGATGTGCCTGTGAGGTGGATCGTCACGTCGACCTCAAGCTCTTCCGACATGTTGATGGCGAGAAAGTCTGCGTGCTCGACTTTGCCTGTCAGGACATCCGCCTGGTAATCGCCGAGCATGACGTCTATATCGTTTCCGTCCACCGATAGTTTGAACGCACCATTGCGGCCGTGTTCCTGAACGGTCTTGATGAGGTCGCGTTCTTCCACTGTGATCGGAGTGGATTCCGTTCTGAACCCGTATACGACGGAGGGCACTTTCCCCTCCTGGCGCAATTCGCGCAATGCTGACTGTGGAGCAGTTTCACGTTTTTCCGACTGTAATGCTGTACTCATATGCTCAGTCCCCTTTATAAAAGAAGTTTTCCTACATAGTAAATACCCGTTACATGACGTTCCAAACCCTGTCTGCCTGTTTCCAGCACGCTGCGCTGACGGCTCAGTCGAACAGTGTGCTGACGGATTTCTCTTCAAACACCCGGATGATCGCATCTCCGATGAGGCGCGCAACGGACAGCTGCTTGATCTTCGGTGAGTGTTTGTCTTCCGGAAGCTCGATGGTGTTCGTGATGACCAGTTCCTTGATCTTCGAATCGTTGATGCGCTGGATGGCCGGTCCTGACAGGACAGGGTGCGTACAGCAGGCATAGACTTCCGTTGCGCCCGCTTCAACGATTGCATTGGCTCCGGCCGTGATTGTGCCGGCCGTGTCGATGATGTCATCGATCAGGATGGCGATTTTGCCTTCGACCTGGCCGACAATGTTCATCACTTCACTGACGTTCGGTTTCGGACGGCGCTTATCGATGATCGCAATCGGCGCTTTCAGGCGGTCGGCCATTTTGCGGGCACGCGTCACGCCGCCGTGGTCAGGCGAGACGATGACGATATCGTCGCCTTTGAACCCTTGGTTTTTGAAGTGCTCGGACAGCAGCGGAACGGCCACCAGGTGGTCGATCGGGATATCGAAGAACCCTTGGATCTGCGGCGCATGGAGGTCCATCGCGATCACCCGGTCCGCTCCCGCTTTCTCCAGAAGGTTCGCAACGAGCTTGGCCGTGATCGGTTCACGGGAACGCGCTTTGCGGTCCTGGCGGGCATAGCCGTAATACGGCATGACGACATTGATCGTCCGGGCAGATGCACGGCGCAGTGCATCGATCATGATCAGAAGTTCCATCAGGTTATCGTTGACCGGGTAGGAAGTGGATTGGATGACGTATACGTCACAGCCGCGGATGCTTTCTTCGATATTGATCTGAACTTCACCGTCACTGAACCGTTTGACGGAACATTCACCGAGCGGGCAGCCGATGAAATCTGCGACTTCTTTCGCCAGCGGTTCGTTTGCGTTCAGTGTGAAGATTTTCAGTTTGTGGTTCGGATATTGATTGGCCATGATGGACCTCCTGTTTTATCGTTTAGAGTTTAGTTTCGCTGCATAGCCTTCCTTGTTCTCTTGGCGGACCCGGGCGATGGCCAGGGAGTCTTCCGGGACATCTTTCGTGACAGTGGATCCCGCGGCGACGTAGGAACCCTTGCCTACCTTGACCGGTGCGACCAGATTGGAATTGCAGCCAATGAACGCCTCGTCTTCGATTGTCGTCTTGAACTTGTTCTTACCGTCGTAGTTGACCGTGATCGAGCCGCAGCCGATGTTGACGGCGGAGCCGACGTCCGCATCCCCGATATAGCTGAGGTGGGATACCTTGCTGCCATTGCCGAATGTCGATTTCTTGATTTCCACGAAGTTGCCGACTTTGACATGGTCACCGAGTTCGGACTCGGGCCGGATGTGGGCGAACGGGCCTACAGCTGTATCGGCACCAATGATGCTCGACTTGACGACCGAGGAGTGCACCGTCGTCCGGTCGCCGATCGTGCTGTCCGTCAGGTGGCTGTTCGGGCCGATCACACATTCTTCACCGATGCGGCAAGCCCCTTCGATTAGTGTCCCCGGCTGGATGACGGTATCACGGCCGATTTCAGCATCCGCGCTGATGACTGCCGTATCAGGTGAAATGATCGTCACACCGTTCCGCATATGTGTTTCCGCTATCCGGCGGCGCATGACCGCTTCCGCCTGTGACAGGACGACCCGGTCATTGACGCCGAGCGTTTCACTGAAGTCTTCACAGGCATATGCGCCAATCAGGGATCCTTCCGACTGGAGGATGCCGATGACGTCCGGCAGATAGTATTCCCCTTGTGCATTGTCGTTCTTCACTTTTTTCAGTGCTTCGAACAATGCCCGGTTATCGAAGCAGTACGTACCGGTGTTGATCTCCCGGACGGCCTGTTCCTCAGGGGTGGCATCCTTCTGTTCAACGTTGCGCAGCACTTCCCCGTTTTCCCCGCGGATGATCCGGCCATAGCCTGCCGGGTTGTCTGCAATCGCGGTCAGGATGGTCGCTTTTGCGCCAAGTTCCCGGTGCTCACGGACAAGGGCCTCCATCGTCTCCGAGCGGATCAGCGGCGTGTCTCCGCAGACGACAAGTGTCGTGCCATCCAGATCGCCGAGCAGCTGTTCCGCCTGCTGTACCGCATGCGCAGTCCCGAGCTGCTCATCCTGCAGGACGTATTCACTTTTGGAACCGAGAGTCTGTTCCACTTTTTCTGCTCCATGGCCGACAACGGTGACGACACGGTCCGCCCCGATGCCTCTGACGTGATCGATGACGTGCTCCACCATCGGTTTCCCGCAAACCGGGTGCAGCACTTTATATAAATTCGACTTCATGCGTGTTCCCTGGCCTGCTGCCAGTACGATTGCATATGTACTTGTCATGAGCTGTCCCCCATCCTAGATTTCATATTAGACTATAGCCGACACAGCAGTGATTTTCAACTATTGCCGCTTGACAATTTATGCATAGTGTCTTATTATTATTGGCTTTTTCGGATGACAAACCGCTCAGCGCTCGCCAATAGAGCCGCAAGCGGGCAGGCTTGCGGCTCTGTGACAATTTACCGACAGATTCAGTTTCACACAGGTGCCGGATCCAGAACTTCTTCCTCGGCATGGTAGACCTGCAATACAGCATCCTGGACTTTCATCCGTGCGTCCGGATTGATGGGATGTGCGATGTCGCGGAATTCCCCATCCGGCGTCCGCTTGCTCGGCATGGCCACGAACAGGCCGGCATTCCCCTCGATGATCCGGATATCATGGATGACGAATTCGTCGTCGATTGTAATGGATGCGATCGCCCGCATCCTTCCCGTTGTCTCCACCTTGCGCAGCCGTACATTCGTTACTTGCATATCCCTTTCCATTCCCCTTTCTGACAAAACGTGTTCTTGTATAAGTTCTACATAGACTCCCGAATCCCTTTATGGGAATTTAAATTTTTCCGACTATTCCATGTGCAAAAAAGCTGCCCGCCCATCAGCAGAGGCTGACAGTCCGAGCAGCTGTACATGCCGCTTACCCAGCGACTGCAATTACTTCGATTTCGACTTTCACATCTTTCGGCAGACGTGCGACTTCCACGGTTGCACGTGCAGGGGTATGCTCCCCGAAATGGCGGGCGTAAACATCGTTCAGCGCGCCGAATTCGTTCATGTCCTTGATGAAGACCGTCGCCTTGACGACCTGTCCGAGTGAAGAGCCGGCTTCCGCCAGTACAGCCTTCAGGTTTTCGAACACCTGGTCCGTCTGTTCTTCGATTGTCGCACCGGCAAGCTCACCGTTTGCAAGCAATGGGATCTGGCCTGATGTGTAAACCATGCCGTTCACTTTGACCGCTTGTGCATAGGGGCCGATCGCCTTCGGTGCCTTCTCTGTCGCTACGTAGTCCATCTTATTCTCCGCCTTCCGAAAAGTAGTTGCCTTCCTCGAGTTCAATCGTCCGGTCGACCTCATTCACACTGCGCAATTTCACCAGTGATCTGTACGTTTCCTTCAGCACCCGCTCCGAGTGCTCGGATTCGACCAATACAGCCGCTCCTGCCACTTGGCAATCGAACTCTTCGACGAGGTTCCGCATGCCGAGCATCGTGCCGCCGGCTTTCATGAAGTCATCGGTGATCAGTACACGCTGACCGCTTTTCATGCTGCGTTTCGACAGGACCATCGTCTGGATGCGGCGGGCCGACCCCGAAACGTAATTGATACTCACCGTGGAGCCTTCCGTCACCTTGCTGTCACGCCGAACGATGACGACCGGCACATTCAGATGATGTGCGATCGCATGGGCGATCGGAATGCCTTTCGTCGCCACGGTCATGATGACATCGATCCCGCTGTCCGCAAACGCTGCCGCGAACAGGCGCCCGACACTGTCCATAAGCCGCGGATTGCCGAGCAGGTCGGTCATATATAAATAGCCGCCGGGCAGCAGACGGTCCGTATGGCCCAGTTCTTCCATGAGCTGGGCGATGACACCATGTGCCGCCTCTTCAGACATAAGAGGAATATATTTCACGCCGCCGGCAGCACCCGAAACGGTCAGCAGCCTGCCTGCACCGCTCGTTTCGAACGTCTCTTTCACGATGGTCAGATCTTCGCTGATGGACGACTTCGCCGACTGGAACCGTTCAGAAAAAACAGTGAGCGGGATGAGCTGGTGGGGGTGTTCCAGCAAATGGCGAGTCATCTCGATGAGACGTTCACTCCGCTTCCACTTCATGGCCAACAACTCCTAAAACCCGAATATTCTATATCTAGACTACCATAATCATCTGTCTTCAAGCAAGATGGGTCCGTTCGCCCATCATCCGCACAGCGTAGACTTCCGGACAGAAGCCTTTCAGTCCGTTATAGACACGGGCCACCTGGGATTCATGCTGCACAAACCCGAACACTGTCGGTCCGCTTCCGCTCATCAGCACGGCATCCGCACCGAATTTCAGCATCTGCTCCTTCAGGACGGCCACTTGGGGATGGAGGCGCATTGTGACCGGTTCGAGTGCGTTGCCGAGAAGGCTGCACATCGCATCATAGTCACCAGACGCCAGAGCCGCCATCATGCCCGCTGTATCCGGATGATGGATGGATTGCACGTCGAGGGCACCGTATATGTCCGCGGTCGAGACGGAAATGGCCGGTTTTGCCAAAATGACCCAGCAGTTCGGCGGAACGTCCAAGTGCCGGATCTTTTCCCCGCGGCCGGATGCAAGCGCTGTGCCGCCGTAGACACAGAAGGGGATGTCCGAGCCGATCTGGCCGCCGAGCTCCGCCAGCTCGTCCAGCGTCAAGCCGAGGTTCCACAGACGGTTCAGACCGCGCAGTGTCGCAGCAGCATCCGAGCTTCCGCCTGCCAGACCCGCAGCGACCGGTATATGTTTGTCCAATGTAATTTCAACGCCTTCAGTCACGTGATGCCGCTTCCGCAGCAGATCAGCGGCCTGCCATGCGAGATTCCGCTTATCATTCGGGACATACCGCTCGGATGAGCGGATGATGATGCCGCGGTCGAGCGGTTTCAGCCAGACACGGTCTGCAAGATCCACCGTCGTCATGATCATTTCGACTTCATGGTAGCCGTCCGGCCGTTTCTGCAGGACATCGAGCGTTAGATTTATTTTTGCGGGCGCTTTTTCAGATATCATACTCATCTGGCTGCCTCCATTCAAACTTCATTGCCCCCTATTTTACCATAGGCGCAAATAAAAATGCCGGGTTTGTGCAAAGAGCACAAAAAAAAGCCGGGCCCGCACGATTGTGCAGAACCACAGCTTCTTCTGTCAGCCATTCGTTGGATTTGGGTTATGCAGCACTGGTCCTCTTAGTGCGGCCGTTCCTGCTCCGAGAGTCCCCGTTGTGCCATCTCAATCGCGCGCTTCACCATATTACCGGCATCCCGCGATTTGATGCCTCCCCACCCTTCACGCTCGACCACATCGTAAAATCCAAGTTCCTTCGCAATTTCCACCTTCAGCTGCTCAGACATTACGCCATTCCGTTTCGCCATTCAGGTTTCCTCCTTATTGGCTGACGACCGTAGCATGACCGGAAGGAACGAAAAAACACCCCGTAATACTTTCCAGAGGAAAGTTTGGGGTGTTTCGGTAAAATTGAATTCGCTGATAGTAAAAGTGCTATTTAATCTCAAACGCTGTGGTGTCTCCACCGTCCAGTATCGTTATTTCAACCGCTTCGGTCAAAATATCCGCATAACTGTATGATACCCGTTCAAACGCATTTTCGTCCTGATCAAGTTCCACTACAAATACTGCACGATACGTGTCACGAAGGATTCCAGCTCGTTCGATCGTCTTCTTCCGACCGCCGTTTGCACGAAGGTGCATACGTTTTCCCAAGTGAGCATCCAATGACTTCTTAATGTCCGCTAATGTTTTTGGCATGTCGCTTCCACCTCACTATGTATTATCATAACACAGTGAAAAAGTTCTGTCAATTAAAACTTTAAATTTTAACAGGTTGAATTTAGCTTTGTCAATGCTTTTAGTCTAGTTTTTTACGTTTCGACATTCTTTTTTCCTCAGAATCGTCATATTTGCTTTATTCGGTAAAATCCTTAGTGTCAAGGAGATGCAGAAGCGCTCATTTCCCGGTGCGAACCGATCAATTACGACGGCTGACCGCTCCATACTCACCGCCAAGCGATCAATTCCCGTGCAGAACCGATCATTCACTCCTGCCAGCCGCTGGATTCCATTCCCTCGCACGGCTGCCCCCTTCCATGAAAAAAAGCAGACGGCCAGGCGGATTCTCCCCCGGCAATCTGCTCCCTTTTGTAAAGCAAGCACCTCACTGCTTATCCGCAGCAGCCGCACCGAACACGCCGTACAATGCATTCGACAGCGCGGCGAATTCCTGGATGGACAGCGTCTCCCCCCGGCGTCCCGGGTCGATGCCTGCCGTATCGAGCGCAGTAAGGATGTCGGCCTTTCTCGTCTTCCCGTCAGGCAGGGACGACTGCAGGTTGTTCAGGATCGTCTTCCGGCGCTGGACGAACGATCCACGGGCGACGGTGAACAGGAAGTCCTCACTGATGACGTCGGCGGGCGGAGCCGTTTTCCGGGTCAGCTTGAGGACGGCGGATTCGACATTCGGCTGCGGCATGAAGACGGTCTTCGGCACGATCATCGCCACTTCCGCATCCATATAGTACTGGATGGCGATGGAGAGAGAGCCATATGCTTTCGTGCCGGGCGACGCGGTGATCCGGTCTGCGACTTCCCGCTGCAACATGATGATCATCCTGTCGATCGGAACATTCGTCATGAGAAACTTCATTATAATAGGGGTCGTGACATAGTACGGCAGGTTCGCAACGACGACCACTTCCTCCATATCTGCCATCCGTTCCTTGATGACGGCATGCAGATCCGCTTCCAGGACGTCCTGGTGGATGACCGAGACATTCGGATACGGCGACAATGTGTCTTCAAGAACAGGCAGCAGACGCCCGTCGATTTCGAATGCCGTGACCTTCCCGGCCGCCCGTGCAATCGGTTCCGTCAATGCACCGATGCCGGGTCCGATTTCAATGACACCCGACGTCTTCGTGATGCCGGCCGCCGAAATGATGTTGGTCAGGATATTGGGATCGATCAGAAAGTTCTGGCCGAGGCTCTTCTTGAAAGAGAACCCGTGTTTCTCCAGGATTTCTTTCGTGCGTACAGGCGTTGCGATGTCTTTCCTCATGACTGTTCCTCCTTGTCGATAGTCTCCACTGCCTGGCGGAATGCCGCTTCGCTGATGCGGAACATCCCAAGCCGCTTCTGCAGCCCTTTGCCGTTCACTTGGCCGATCTGCAGCAGTTCCGAAAGCCGCGCACGCCGCTGTCTGGCTTCAGGATGCCCGATCAGGCCCGCTTCAATCAGCCGGCTGGCCGGAATCTCTGCGAAGTCTGCAGGCCCGGTCGTATAGACGGCTTCGAGCGCCTGCCGGATCACATCATCCGCCGCATGCTCGATACCGACTTTCTTGCCGTTTTTGGCAATGGCCTTCTTGCGGTCCAGGAAGGCGTGCTTGACCTCAGGGATCCGTTCTTCGATGATGGCACGGATGCGCCGGCCCGGATAATCGGGGTCCGTAAAGACGATGACGCCCCTCGTCTGCTGGGCATGCTCGATCCTCCTCAGCGTCTCTTCGCTGACGGCCGATCCGTTCGTCTCGATCGTGTCAGCACCTGTTGCGCGCTGCACAGCGATCGTATCCGATTTCCCTTCCACTACGATGATTTCTTTAATGTCCACTGTATTCCTCTTTCCTCTGCTGTATGCGGACGGCGTGTTGCGTCTGCTCATTATGTGACTCAGCTGATGAACCAATTTTACCGGCTGTACGGACGGTTGTACAGAAAACCATGAAACGGACAACAATCCGCATAGCAGGAATGCCATGCGGATTGTACCGGAATTGCTGTATCCAATTGTATGGCACGGTCAGTTCAGCACTTTGACCTTGACCTGGCGCCGGCCGAATTGCCGGGCAGCTGCGTTGTTCGGCACGTGCAGATCGATCCGGTTGCCTTTGATGGCACCGCCCGTATCTCCTGCGATTGCGTAGCCGTATCCTTCCACCCACACTTTCGAGCCGAGGGGGATGACACCCGGGTCAACAGCGATCACTTTCATGCCCGGATTTGCTGCAAGGTTGATGCCCGTTGCTGTGATTCCGCTGCAGCCAGTACAGTGCGCTGTGTAGGCAGTGGCATTCATGTACATCACCTTGCCGGATTCTCCGCCATTTCCACGGGAAACAGATGTCTTCGCAGAAGCGGTCGTCACTGCCGGCTGTTTAGCTGCCGCAGCTGCTTTAACTGTTTTCACCGACTTCGCAGCAGGTGCACTTGCAATTTCCACTTTTGCGCCGACTGATACCACTTTCGGCTTCGGATGGGAGACGACGTGCTCCCGGATCAATTTGCGCGATACTTCTTTGCCGTTTTCTTTGACGATTTCGAATCTCTTCCTGACTTTCCCCTTCTGTCCTTTTGCGACCACTTTTTCGCGGCCTTTCAGCAGGGTTTCATCAGCCCGTGTCTTCACGTCGAAATCCGTCGTCTCTTCCACTACATCGGTGACCTTTTCCACACGAACAACCGAAATAACCGATTTCGGAAGTACAAGCTTCTGCTTGTCGCCTTCCACACGATCCAGTTCACTCAACTGGACGTTTTCGTTCTTTAAAAAGTCAGCGACCGTAGTCGAAGTGGACCATACTTTCTTCGCCTTGCTGCCGTCCTTCAATGTCACCTGGAACGCCTTGTCGACAGTGATCTCCCCGTCTTCACCGACCTTACTGTCCAGAGCAGGAGTTACCGCGTCGTGTTCCGACAGTTCGACGCCCGCTTCCTTCAGCACGGAGCCAACCGTCGACTCGGTTGTCCAGATTGTCGTTGTATCATTGTTCATGTTGACCGCCACCGGATTCGCTTTCTTCCAGTCGATCGACATACCGTCTTCGACCGGCGTATCCGCTGCCGGTGTTACGGCATCATGTGAGCCGACCTTTATGTCCTGCAGCGCCAGGACGTCCGCCACTGTGGCTGCATGCGTCTTGAGTTCGATGGTCTTTCCATCTGCCGCAATGCTGATGTTTTTCTTCGTGCCCTCATACAGGACAAGAGAAAGAACAGTCACAAAAACCGCAAGCACTGCTATGCCGGCTGCGATTTTCTGTATTCTCAATGATTGAAAGAATCGATTGCCTGTGGTTCTTTTCGTCATTAACGTTTCTCCTCCTTAATCACTCGGCTGATTATATAGACCCTCTTTTGCACTGTCAACCGATCGACCTTTCCTGCATGAGAACGCCGGAAGGCTGCTGCAGTCAGGCTGTGCAGGCTTCCGGCTCGTACGGTCAGTCGATGGCGAACAGGTTCATGGCATTCCGGGTCGTTGTTTCCGCGACTTCCTCAGCCGAGATTCCTTTCAGTTCCGCAATCTGGTCGGCAACGAGTGCTACGTAGGCGGGTTCGTTCCGTTTTCCGCGGTGCGGATGCGGCGCAAGGTACGGCGCATCGGTCTCGACCAGCAGATGCTCGAGCGGTATTTCAGCCGCCACCTCTTTCGGCATCCGGGCATTTTTGAAGGTCACCGGACCGCCGAGCGAGATCATGAAATTCATGTCGATGCATTGGTGTGCAGTCTCCACGCTGCCGCTGTAGCAGTGCATGATGCCGCCGGTGAGGTGCGCCTCCTCTTCCTGCAGGATCCGGACCACGTCACCAGTGGCATCACGATTATGGATAATGACCGGCAGCTTCACTTTCTGCGCCAGCCGGATCTGCTTCCGGAACAGCGCCTGCTGGACATCCTTCGGGGACTTATCCCAGTGGTAGTCGAGACCGGTCTCTCCGATGCCGACGACTTTCGGATGGGCTGCCAGCTCCTCGATCCATTTCAGATCTTCCTCTGTGCAGTCGATGGCATCAACCGGATGCCAGCCGACCACTGCGTAGATGAACTCATGCACTTCTGCGAGTTCCATGGCTTTCGTAATGGTGGGACGGTCGAAACCGACCACGACCATACGTTCCACGCCAGCGTCCAGTGCACGCTGGATGACCTCGTCTATATCATCTTCATATTGGTCTGCATTCAAGTGGACATGGGTATCGATCAACATCTCTATCGCCTCACAATGGTTATAGTCTAAAGCATCCTCTTTACACGGATATCGCAATTACATTACAAAACGATGACAACAAAAATAGGACAGCGGACCTTTTCTTGAGTCCGCTGCCCTATATTATTTCACGCGTGCGCCGTTTGCAAGAGATGCGTCTGCGGTGGCGAGCTTCAGTACATCACCGGACGTCCCGGCGAGGATCATTCCCTGCGACCATTCCCCGCGCAGCTTGACCGGCTTCAGGTTCGCAACGACGATCACTTTCTGCCCGACAAGTTCATCAGGTGTGTAATGCTGAGCGATACCGGAGACGACCTGGCGCTGTTCGTAGCCGAGGTCGACCTGCAGCTTCAGAAGCTTATCGGCTTTCGGCATTTTTTCACATGCTGTGACAGTCGCAATCCGAAGATCGACGGCATTGAAGTCATCGATCGTGATTTCCGGCGCCTGTTCCGGTGCCTCAATAACTTCAGCAGGCGTTTCTTCGGATTCCTTCGGCGCTGTGACAGCCATCTGATCTTTAATGTATTGGATTTCCACCTCAGTATCGAGACGCGGGAAGATCGGCACCCCTTTGCCGATGACTGTTGCGCCTTCCGGAATCGCCTCGAAGTTTCCAAGTGTCTCCCATGCGAGCAATGATTCCGGGAGACCGAGCTGTTCCATGATCTTTTTCGGTGTCTCAGGTGTGAATGGCTGAAGCATCACTGCGATATGCCTCTGGGCGTGGACGAGATTCGTCATGACTGCCGCAAGCTTGCCGCGGTCGTTCTCATCTTTCGCAAGCACCCAAGGCTCCGTTTCGTCGATATATTTGTTCGTCCGTGAGACGAGCGTCCAAAGTTCCGCCAGGGTGACGCTGAACTGCATCTTCTCGATCGATTCTTCATAACGGTCCACCGTATCCGTGATGGCTTTCCGCAGACTTGCATCGTACGGTGTCTCCTCCGCAAGGGAAGCCGGAATCTCACCATCGAAATATTTGTTGATCATCGAGACGGAACGGTTCAGCAGATTGCCAAGATCGTTCGCTAAGTCGTAGTTCGTACGCTCAACGAAGGCTTCCGGCGAGAAGGTGCCATCCGAGCCGAACGGCAGTTCACGAAGCAGGAAGTAGCGTGTCGCGTCCAGTCCGTAGCGCTCGACCAGCATATCCGGGTACACGACGTTCCCTTTGGATTTCGACATCTTGCCGTCTTTCATCATGATAAATCCGTGTGCGAACACTTTTTTCGGCAGCGGCAGATCGAGCGCCATGAGGAAGATCGGCCAGTAGATCGTATGGAAGCGGACGATATCCTTTCCGACGACCTGCACATCCGCCGGCCAGTATTTTTTGAACAGCGAGTCATCATCCGACAGATAGCCGAGTGACGTGATGTAATTCGTCAAAGCGTCGACCCAGACGTAGATGACGTGCTTCGGGTCTCCCGGCACTTTGATGCCCCAGTCGAACGACATCCGTGACACGGACAGGTCCTCAAGCCCCGGCTTGATGAAGTTGTTGATCATTTCATTTTTGCGGGATTCCGGTTCAATGAAGCCCGGGTGGTCCTCATAATAGCGAAGCAGCCGGTCCGCATACTTTTTCATGTTGAAGAAGTAGGACTCTTCCCGCACCCGCTCCACAGGGCGGTTGCAGTCCGGACAGTTGCCGTCGACGAGCTGGGTTTCCGTGAAATACGATTCACACGGGATGCACTTCCAGCCTTCATATTCACCTTTATAGATATCGCCGTTGTCGAGGAATTTCCGGAAGATCTTTTCGACTGCTTTCGTATGGCGCTCTTCCGTCGTCTGGATGAAGTCATCGTAGGTGATGTCCATCAGTTTCCAGAGGTTTTTCGCGTAGTCTGCGATCTCGTTGACATACTCTTGCGGCGGCTTGCCGGCTTCTTCCGCTTTCTCCTGGATCTTCTGACCATGCTCATCCATCCCGGTCAGGAAGCGGACATCATAGCCCCGGAGCCGCTTGTAGCGGGCGATGGCATCTGCGGCAATCGTCGTGTAGGCTGTCCCGATATGGAATTTACCGCTCGGGTAGTAAATCGGTGTCGTGATGTAAAATGTATTGTTCTGTTCCGCCACTCTAATTCCTCCTGTATCAAGATCGATGTTTCTAGTTTAGCGGACTTTTCCGTTTTACGCTATGACCAATCATCCACAGTGCTGCATATTGTATTTTTATTTCATTTGATTGTGAGTTTTTCATGTATTTGTTATTCATTTCATAGTTTACGGGTTTCTCTATTGACGTTAATTGGAAGAGTTGGTATGATGATAAGCAGACAAGAGAAAAATGTCGATTTTTGACGAATACAAACCCATTTTAGGAGGCACGATCTTATGAAATCCACTGGAATCGTACGTAAAGTCGACGAGCTTGGCCGTGTTGTCATTCCGATCGAACTGCGCAGAACACTCGGCATCGCCCAGAAAGACGCTTTGGAAATTTACGTGGATGACGACAAAATCATCCTGAAGAAATATATGCCGAACATGACTTGTTCCGTAACAGGCGAAGTGTCCGACGATAACCTCTCTCTCATCGACGGAAAGCTCATTCTCAGCCCTGAAGGCGCAAAACAGCTGATCGCTGAAATCGAAAACAAGATGTCTTGATTTAATACTTTTATTTACATAACACTTATTTCCTTATTACGGGAAATAAGTGTTTTTTTCATTCGACATGATACGCCTGATAGACATCCCGCTTGCTCATTCCACGGTCTGCCGCTGCTTTCTTGATAGCCTCCTTGGAGGAACACCCTTCCTCTTCCATGAGACGGGTGACGTGCTCAGCCGCTGACAGTCCGGTCCACCAGGCGTCTGCGGCCTGCTCTTCCAGTTCTCCGGCACCTTCGACAACCAGGCAGAATTCTCCGCGGATCTCTGTCGATTCTGCCCATTGGAGAACCTCTTCAACCGTCCCCCGGATGAATTCCTCATAGCGTTTCGTCAGCTCGCGGGCCAGTGTGATGCGCCGGTCTGCGCCAAATTGCTCGGACAGGGCACGCAGCGTCTCTTTCAGACGGTGGGGCGCTTCGTAGAACAGCAGCGTCTCCTGCCGGCGGGCCAGCAGGTCCAGTTGCTGACGGCGTTTCTTCTTTTGCCGGTCCAGGAAGCCGAAGAACAGGAACGGCTGTGACGGCAGCCCGGATGCGACCAGTGCGCTGATCGCTGCATTCGGACCAGGCACCGGAACGACAGCAATTCCTGCCGCAATCGCCTTTTCAGCGATGTCCGCTCCCGGATCCGAGATGCACGGCATGCCGGCATCACTGACGAGGGCGACCGTCTTCCCGTCCGTCAGCAGGTCCAAGATCTTGCGTCCGCCGGCTTCGAGATTGTGCTCGTGATAGCTCATGAACGGCGTATCGATCTTGAAATGGTTCGACAGCTTGACGGTGTTCCGTGTATCCTCCGCTGCAATCAGGTCCGCTTCCTGCAGAATGCGGATCGCGCGGTAGCTCATGTCTTCCAGATTGCCGATCGGCGTTCCGACCAGGTAGAGCACCCCGCCGGCAGCCTCGGCACTTTTTTGTGTGATCATTGCTCCGCCTCCTGTTGTCGTAAATACCGCTCTTTGGCGGCCCGGGTCAGCTGTTTGAACCGGTATTCCGCCTGCATGGCCTCCCGCTTCGTTGTGAACGGCTCGGAATGGATGCAGCGGACGGGACCTTTCGCCCTCGTGTATTTTGCGCCTTTCCCTGCATTGTGCAGATCCACCCGACGGTTAAGATCTGTTGTATAGCCGCCGTAATAGGAGCCATCGCTGCATTCAAGGACGTAGAACAGATGGCCCGTCTTCGGCTCCATACAGCAGCTCCCTCACTTCCTCCGTATACGTACCGTCCGCCTGATAGACGATCAGCGGCGGCAGGATCTTCAAATCAGGCTTCCCGTCTTTCGTGCCCTCGATCAGCAGAGTGTTCGCCTCTTTCCCTTCCTTCGGATAGACAAACCGGATCCGTTTCGGTTCCAGCCGGTTCGCCCGCATGGCCGTGACGATATCCAGCAGCCGGCCCGGCCGGTGGACGAATGCCGCCTTCCCGCCCTGTTTCAGCAGCTCACTCGCCGATCGTACCGCCTGCTCCAGCGTCAGCTTCACCTCGTGCCGGGCGATCGTCAGCGGTTCCTTCAAATTCTGCTCACTCTTTTCATGGGCCTTGAAATAGGGCGGATTGCACGTAACGGTATCGTACTTCTCATAGCCGATCTTCGCGGCAATGCCGATCACATCGTCACACATGACGCCGATCTGTCCGCTGAGCCCATTGAAGGCGATACTGCGTTCCGCCATATCCGCAAGCTGTTCCTGCAGTTCGACAGCCGTGATATGGGCGTTCGTCCGGGCACTCAGAAACAACGGGATCGCCCCGTTGCCCGCACATAGATCCACGACCTTCCCTTTCCGGATGGGCATGTATGCAAAACGCGCCAGCAGCACCGCATCCAGGGAAAACGAGAACACGGACGGGCTTTGGATGATCCGCAAGTCCTCCGCCAGCAAATAATCGAGGCGCTCATCGCCCCGCAGTAAATTTGTTTCCATAATGGACTCCTCACTCGATGATGATAAAGAAAAACCGATTCCTATGGGTTGTAGGGATCGGTTCTCTGTTACAGATTCTGTTTACTTAAAAACGACAGGCAGAACAGGCAGTCTTCCCCTTTGCGCGTGCTGCCGTAATGGACATTGCACACATGGAACCCTTCGTTATAGAGGCGGGCGAGGTTATCGACCCCTTCGCCCACATCCGCCCGCTGGAGCCGCTCGGACTGTTTCTTGTCAGCTGCCGCTTTCGCCTCCAGGTCGAGTTCGTTCAGCCGCGTACGCAGATGATGATTTTCAAGTTGAAGTGAATGGTTCTCTTCTGTCATCTTGGCAACAAAACCGATGATTTCCCGGAATTGCTTGTGCATGGAGTCGAGTTGCTGTTCGTATTCGATTACCTTGTCGAGAAAGTTCCCTTCTTTCAACTTTTTCACCTCACCGCTTCATCAATTGACGGGCTGTCCCGCCCTCTTCGAAAGTTCTTCCCACGCATATTCCAGTGTCTGGTCCTGATCCTGCAGCCTGACTTTCAGCAGGCGTTCCAGCAAGTTCAGGCCGACCACTTTGCCCGGTCCGTCGGGCGTCTCGATACGTGAACCGATGTCGGGCATCAGGGCTTTCGCTTCCTCATACTCATCGTTCTCATATTTCAGGCAGCACATGAGGCGGCCGCACAATCCCGAAATCTTGGATGGGTTGAGGGACAAGTTCTGGTCCTTCGCCATTTTGATGGAGACCGGTTCGAAATCCCCGAGGAACGTCGAGCAGCAGAGCATCCTGCCGCAAGGACCGATTCCGCCTAGCATTTTCGCTTCGTCCCGCACACCGATCTGACGGAGTTCGATGCGTGTCCTGAAGATGGACGCCAAGTCTTTCACTAAATTCCGGAAATCGACTCGTCCTTCCGCCGTGAAATAGAAGATCACTTTATTGCGGTCGAACGTGTACTCCACATCGACCACTTTCATGTCCAGCTTATGCTCGCGGACTTTCTTCACACACGTATCAAACGCTTTCTCGGCGTCAAGCCGGTTCTCGTTCACCTGCTCCAGATCTTCCGGGCTTGCCGGCCGGATCACTTTCTTCAGAGGCAGGACCAGGTCGGCGGCATCCACCCCTTCCCGGACGTTGACGACTTTGCCGAATTCCGTGCCGCGGGCAGACTCGACGATTACATAATCATCTGCCTTCAGCTCATAAGCCATAGGGTCGAAATACTGTATTTTACCCGCTTTTTTAAAGCGGATTCCTGCTACGTTATACAACGGATAACCCCTCCTGCATACTAAGCACCAGTTGTTCCAATAAAAGCGTTCGGTGCATATTGCGATGCAATTGTTTTTTCGCCTGCAATATCGCTTCCAGATTGGCGGCCAGCTGCTCATAGGTCAGTTTCATGGCAAGACCGGCAGTGAACTCCTCCAGATCCGGATAGGCGGCTATTGCGGTCAATCCCGCTTTCTTCGCCACGATATCACGGTACATATAGAGAAGCAAGTCCAGGCCTGTCTCGGTGTCGTCCTTCTCTTTCAGGAAGGGACCCCACTCGGTCTGGATCAGCATCAGCGCATCGGTCACATGCAGATCGATGGCCTGCACTAATTTTACCACTGTCTTTCGCAGATTGACAAACTGCTCATCTGCGGCCAGTTCGGCTGCCCGGCTTCTGTCTGCTGTCAGGCAGGTTACCGTCGCTGCAAGCGAAGGGGAAATCCCTTCCTCTGTCAGCATCTGGATGATCTGTTCGCGCTGGGGAGGCAGGAAGGATATCCGCTGACAGCGCGACTGAATGGTCGGCAGCATCATATGATAGGCATCCGTCAGCAGGATGGCTGTAATGTCGCCATCCGGTTCCTCCAGGAATTTCAGCAGCGCATTGGCGGCAGCGGTATTCAGCCGGTGCGCCTGCTCGATGATGTAGATGCGTCGCCCGCTTTCGTAGCCTTTCTTCGTCATGACGTTCAGCAGCTGTGTCATCTGATCCTTTTTGATGTCCTGGCCATCCGGCTCGACGATCAGTATGTTCGGATGATTCCCCGATTCGACACGTTTGCACGCCCGGCATGTTTCACATGGAACATTTTCGACAGGATTCTCACAAAGCAGCAGCTGTGCAAAGTACAGGGCGGCGTTTTTCTTTCCAACCCCCGTTTCACCGTCGAAAATATAAGCATGTGCAATCCGGTTATTGCGGAAGGCAGCACGCAAGGTTGCAGCAATCCGCGGCTGTTCTGTCTGTAAACGCTGTGCAGGCTGCTGGTCCATCCCGCTGCCCCCTTTCGTTGAAAAAGGCGTTTTCCCGTAACTGCAGAAAACGCCCTCATGTATATAGGTTGATGAGCAGTCCTTTGATTTCCCCGATTCTGGCAAGGAGATCGACGGACGATTCCTCATCCTGCAAGAGCTGTTCCGCCAGTTCGACCAGTTTCTGATCGATCGTTTCCACCAGTTTGAGCCGACGCCCTTCGCCGAACTGGTTCCATGTATGGGACTGTTTCAAGCCGAGACCGCCTTCGACGGACTCTTTCAAGAACCGTTTCACAAGCATTTTGAATTTCGCCATGTCGCGCAAGTTCCGAGAACGGGCCAGCCGATCGCCTGCCGATGAAATGTCACCGAGCAGGCGGGTGATCTGCTCACCATGCAGGCGGGATTCCTGTTTCTGCACCATCTGGCCGAACCGGTCCCCGCCCTGCGGCGCTTTCAGCGGATCGTTCCTCAGTTTATCGAGACCCGTCCGGACCTCATTATTCACTTTCATATGCGTTCACTCCGAGCGTCATCAGAAATGACGGAACTGTTCGATTGGCAGGACGAAAACGGTGGCGCCGCCGACTTCCACTTCAACCGGGTACGGGATGTAGGAATCTGCGTTGCCGCCCATCGGGGAGACCGGTGCGACCATCTGGTCACGCGACCGGCAGTTGTCCCGGATGAGATCCAGACATTTCGGCACGAGGCTGTCGTCCGTCCCGATCAGGAATGTCGTATTCCCCGACTTCAGGAAGCCGCCTGTACTAGCCAGTTTCGTCGCCCGGAAATCACCTTTCGTCAATGCGGATGAAAGCCGGTTGCTGTCTTGGTCTTGTACTACTGCCACGATAAGTTTCACAGAGATCTCTCCTTTTTCCACTTTCTTTTAGTATACCATGAAATGGCTCAGGATATGAATGATGCAATCTGCCCCCATACAGTCTCCGTAACGGTTTCCAATGATTCCGACGCATCCACTGCAGTGATCCGATCCGAAAACCGCTCGCGGACGAGACGGTAGCCTTCATAGACGGATTCATGGAACGCAAGTGTCTCATTGTCCAGCCGGTTCTGTTCCCGATTGCTGTTTGCGGCAATCCGGGCAAGCCCTGCCGTGGGGGGGATGTCAAAGAAGATCGTATGGTCGGGCATGATCCCCTGGATGGCGAACTCGTTGATGGCGAGCACTTGATCGATACCGAGACCGCGGGCGTAGCCTTGGTACGCAAGCGAACTGTCGACGAACCGGTCGCACAGCACAATCGCCCCTTGTGCAAGGGCCGGCAGCACTTTTTCGACGAGGTGCTGGCGGCGCGCAGCCGCATACAGCAGCGCTTCCGTCCGTCCGTCCATCTCTGCATGGTCGTTATCCAGGATGATGCTCCGGATCTTCTCTGCGATCCGGATGCCGCCCGGCTCCCGTGTCAGCACGACAGCCCGTCCTTCTTCCGTCAGCCGCCTGTGGATCTCGCGGATCACCGTCGTTTTGCCAGCGCCTTCCGGACCTTCGAATGATATGAATACGCCGTCAGCCATTTCCGTCGCCTCCCTGTTCTGTTTTCACTTCGAATTCGACCCTTCCATCGCTCGTCCGCACCGCTCCCTGGAAAGCGGCGCCCGAAGCCGCCATCCGGCAGACGGTGTCAATCGTTTCACCGGATAACGGTTCGTCCTCCAGGATGAGCGGGATGCCTGGCGGATACGGAATGATCGCTCCAGCAGCAGAACGGCCTGCCGCCTCGTCGACAGGCACCCATTCGGATGGACTGCCGGCGGGTCCGCCTGATATCCGGATAGCGGGACGATCCGCCGGCAGCGCAGGCCCCGGTTCAGGTTTCTTCTCTTCGTCCTCGGATTCGAGCGTCCGGATGGCTTTCGCAAGTGCGCTTGCCACCCGCTCGGCCGGATAGTCCGCCCCTTCGGTGAGCAGCGGCAGGATGAACAGCACCTGACGCTCGTCCGCGAGTTCCGTGTAGATCCCCTGCTGTTCAAGCGCCTGCTGCAGGGCATACCCGGATACGTGTTTGTGCCGTACGAGCACTTTCAGTGGATCGTCCGGCTCGATGATGTCGAGTTTTGCCAGCTTCCGGCATCGGTCGATGAACTGCCGGCGCCACTCGAGGAATGCGTGCTTGTCCGCTTCCGAATAGGCCGCAATCCGTGCACGGGCATCGTCGAGCGAGGCGAGCAGTACATAAGATGGACTGCTCGTCTGCAGCATGGACAGTCCGCGGGCGATCCGGTCGGCGTCGACCAGGCTCGAATTCACGTGCAGGAACGATCCTTGCGTCATCGCACTCAGTGTTTTGTGCGCGGACTGTACGACTGCGTCCGCACCGAGCGCGAGGGCAGACGGCGGAAACGGCGGGCCCGCCAGCAGATGAGCGCCGTGCGCTTCATCGGCGAGCACCGGAATGCCGTGCCCATGTGCACAGGAAATGATGTCGGAGAGGGTCTCTCCGGCGGTTCCGTAATAGGTCGGATACGTCACAAAAATCCCTTTCGCTTCCGGATGCCGGTCGAGCGCCTCCCGGACCGTGTCGACAGAGACCGCTCCCGCGGTACAAGTCATCCCGTCCCACTCGGGATTCAGGAAGACCGCCTGGGCTCCTGCCAGTTCAACCGCATGGAACACGGATTTGTGGGCATTCCGCTGGACGAGCAGCACGTCGCCGGGTGTGCAGACAGCACGGACCATTGCGAGATTGCCTGCAGTGGAACCATTGACGAGCAGGAAACTGCAATCCGCCCCGTACGCGTCTGCAAGCAGCTCTTCGGCTTCCCGGATGGCACCGATCGGGGCGTGCAGATCGTCAAGTCCCGTCAGTTCGGTGGCGTCATAACGCATCGCCGCACGCAGGCCGTCCGGCAGTCCGGACAGCCGGCCGGTTTTGTGACCCGGCACGTGGAACGAGACCGGATCCGCCGCCTGGAACGCTTCCAGTGCTTCCACGATCGGCCGTTTTTGCTGATCCATATCGAATCCTCCTTCTAAACTGGTAGTCTTCTATGTAAAAAAGCCAGCGCGACAGTCGGCTGGCAGTACTGCGGTCGGCGGTACACCGCCCTTACAGGAAAACGGCCAGCACGAGCAGCGACGCCGCCCCGGGCAGACCGAGAATGGCGAGCAGCAGGCCTGATCCGAGATTGATCGGCACATACAGGCCGACAAATCCTCCTGCGATATTCAGTAAAAACAAAACCAGGAACGAAAAGGCGATACGGAACCAGAAGACCGATATCTTTTCAGCCGCCTGCTGCAGCTGAGGCTTGGTCAGCCGCAGAATGAAAAGAAACAGCACACCGAGCGCCAGAATGATCGCCGCTTTCATGCAGACTCCCCCCTTTGCATGTCCAGGATCTCAGCAGAAGCGGAGCCTTCCGCTCCACTCAGCCCGTCACCAGTATATGCAGAGGCGTGCACAGTCATTCCAGGCCGAGGTTGCGCTGCTTGGCTTCTTTATACAGATAGAAATGGCTGCATTCGGCGATTTTCCGCCGGATAAGCACTTCCGCATCCAGGTCATCGGCATACTTCTCGATCTGTTTCGCATGCTCCCATTCCTGGCGCGTCTCCATCATAAGCGTGCGCAGCTTGTCATCGTACTCCCGCTTCATTTTGTGCTTGCGGCGGAACAGGCCGGCCGACCGCCTCACAGTTCACGCCGCCCTTCCAGCGCTTTCGACAAGGTCACTTCGTCCGCGTACTCCAGATCACCGCCGACCGGCAGGCCGTGGGCGATCCGCGTCGTCGTGATGCCCGACGGCTTGACGAGCCGGGAGATGTACATCGCGGTCGCCTCCCCTTCGATGGTTGGATTCGTTGCGAGGATCAGCTCCTGCACTTCGTCATCCTGCAGGCGCTTCAGCAAGTCGGGCACGTTGATATCCTCCGGGCCGATGCCGTCCATCGGGGAGATCGCCCCGTGCAGTACGTGATAGAGCCCGTTGTAATCGCGCATCTTCTCCATGGCGATGACGTCTTTCGGATCCTGTACGACGCAGATCAGCGAACGGTCGCGCGACGTATCCTGGCAGATGTGACACGGGTCGATATCGGTGATATGGCCGCACACACTGCAGAACCGAAGATTCCGCTTCGCATCGACGAGCGCTTTCGCGAAGTCGAGCACGGTGTCCTCTTTCATGCTTAACACAAAAAACGCCAGACGGCCCGCGGTTTTCGGGCCGATACCTGGCAGTTTCATAAAACTGTCGATCAGTTTCGAGATCGGTTCTGGATAATGCATAGGTCTGCCTCCTAGAACATCCCCGGCAGGTTCAATCCTTTCGTGAATTGTCCCATAGTGGAGTTCGTTAATTCATCCGCTTGTTCCATCGCGTTGTTCGTCGCCACGAGAATCAGGTCCTGCAGCATTTCCGCATCTTCCGGATCGATCACGGACGGATCGACAACGACATCGACGACTTTCTTATCGCCGGAGACGATGACTTTCACCATTCCGCCGCCAGCTGTACCTTCAAGGCGCTCGTCCCCCAGTTTCTCCTGAGCCTCCGCCATCTGTTTCTGCATCTTCTGCATCTGTTTCATCATACCTTGCATATTTCCCATACCACGCATGTGAATTCCTCCTTGTCAGTTGTCTTACTCGTCATGGACGGTAATGAATTCCTTGCCGAACAGTTTTTCCGCTTCGGACACGAGGCCGTCCTCTTCCGTCAGCTCCGCGCCTTCCAGGAACGCAGGCAGCTCTTCCTGCCCTGCAGGTTCAGCAGATGCTCCCTCACCTTCAGGACGGGACTCCCCGGAAGACGGCTGTTTCGCCAGCCCGTTCTTGCGGATGAAATCCTCCCTGACTTTCAGCCAGCCTTCTTCTGGCACATAGACCACGTCATAGGCCTTGCCGGTCTGCTGACGCAGCGCCTCGGCAAGCCCCGAGCGGAGCGACGCATTCTCGGACGCCATCAGGCAGTGAATTTCATATTTGAATTTTAACACAAAGGCGCTGTCCGATGCCGCAACCGGTTCGGTTTCTTCGAGGAGCGCCGAATGCGACCGCTGCATCGTCTGCATCATGCGCGCCCATTCCTCCCGGATCACCTGGATGTCCTGCTTCGTCGCAGCACTCAGCACCTGATGGACTTTGCCCGTCGGAATCTTGTACGCCCGGGCATTGTTGGATGAGTTCTTGCGTGCGGCGGGTGCCTGGGCCGCAGGCGTCCCGGCCGGAACCCCGTCAGCGAGCTGTTTCTGCAGGTCGCCGACGAGCCGTTCGAGACTCGCGATCTTCTGTTCCAGTTCAGCCGGGACGGCAGCAGCTCCGGCGGCGCCGGTCACCGCACCTTTCGTCTGGATCATTTTCAGCAGCGCGGACTCGATGTACACTTTCGCATGGTTCGAAAACCGCATCTCCGCCTGGGTGTCTCCTAGTATATCGATATACGCATAGAGCAGATCGGGATCGAAGTCCGCGGCGAGCGCAACGAACCGGTCATCCCCGGAGATCGCTTCCAGCAGGTCGGTCAGGTTCGGCGCCGTATGCAGCAGCAGCAGATCCCGGAAGAACGTGATCAGATCTTCCGCCAGCCGCGAGACATCCTTGCCTTCTGCGATGAGCCGGTTCAGCAGCGTGAGTGCGGTGCCGGCGTCTTTCGACTGCAAGGCACAAGCGAGCTCGTAAAAGATGTCCTCACCGACCGAGCCCGTCACGAGCAGGGCTTCTTCTGCCGTCACCCGCTCCCCGCTGAACGACACGACCTGGTCGAGCATGCTGAGCGCATCCCGCATCCCGCCTGACGCTGCCTGCGCGATGACTTTCAAGGCACTGTTGTCAGCTTCAATACCCGCTTCGTCGAGCACGTACGCCATCCGCTCCGTGATCTCCGCTGCGGTGATCGGCTTGAAGTCGAACCGCTGGCAGCGGGAGATGATCGTCAGCGGCAGTTTGTGCGGTTCCGTCGTCGCGAGGATGAACACCGCATGGGCAGGCGGCTCCTCAAGTGTCTTCAGCAGCGCGTTGAACGCCGAGTTGGACAGCATATGCACTTCATCGATGATGTAGACTTTGTACTTGGAGGAGGCCGGCGCATACCGAACCTTTTCGATGATATCGCGCATCTCCTCCACGCGGGAATTGGAGGCGGCGTCAAACTCGATGACATCCGTGTTCGAGCCTTCCGTGATCGTCCGGCACGTGTCGCACGCATTGCACGGTTCCTTGGCCGGCCCGTTCTCACAGTTCAGCGCTTTCGCGAAGATCTTGGCGGCACTCGTCTTCCCGGTGCCGCGGGGTCCTGAAAACAGATAGGCATGAGTGGTTTTGTTGTGGAGGAGAGCGTTTTGAAGTGTCTGTTTGACATGCCGCTGTCCTGACATCTCGTCGAATGTCTGAGGCCGGTACACCCGGTAGAAAGCTTGATAACCCAACCGTCCGCTCCCCTTTCTGTCTGTTACGTCCGTTCCTTCCATTATAGCACAGCCGGGCAGAAAAAACGCCTGCGGAATACGCAGCCGCTGTCCGATGAAAACAACCGACACGCATCCCCGCAGGCATGCAAACGCCCCCCACCCGAAAAAGGGATGGGGGGCGTTCGCGTATGTATACCGTGCACCTTCCTTCGACCGCCGCACATAAGCGTTACTCTTGTCGTTGGCTCGATCTAGGCGACCCCGCGGCACATGAGAGAGTCCACTTAATGCTGCTTCCTTCCGGACCTGACATGGTTCATGGGTTCCCATTGCGCAGGACCCAGATGTCAACACTACGTGCAAGAGGCAGGCCCTACAATACGGACGGCCTCAGGAAAGGGATTCAGTCTTGCTAGAGCGGATTGCAAGTGACAGGGCACCGCTACCTCCCCACCTAGCACGGCATCCTCCATTATAGAGGGTGGGTGCGGAAAAATCAACTCGGAGCGCCAGAGTCAACAGGACCCCTTTTTTCGAAAATCTGTTGACTTCCGATTTTCCGCTTGCTATAGTAGTTCTTGTCCGATTACGGAGGTATACCCAAGTCTGGCTGAAGGGATCGGTCTTGAAAACCGACAGGGGTGTCAAAACCCGCGGGGGTTCGAATCCCTCTACCTCCTCCATACATAAGCACGAACTTTTATATCATAGAACAAGCTGTCCAGCCGGAGAATTCCGACGGGCAGCTTTTTTCGTGGTCGCAGCTGAAATTCCTCCTGCCTTCACAAGCCGTACACCTACTACTCCAGCACTTTTAAATCATACGAGTAGACGTTCTTGCTCTTGTTGCTCTGGATGATTGCATCGAGCCCTTCGATATCGAAGGAATCTGTCAGATCGCCACTGTCCAGCGCGTACGTTTCCAAGTAGTAATGCTCCTGTTTATCCGGGCTGTAGCGCAATACGTACAGATCGCCCTCTTTGAAATACGTCTCTTCATTGTGGCGGATTTTCGAAGCATCGACGTTCTTCAGGGTAAACTCTTGTGATACTGCTGTTGACTCGGTGCTAAATGAATACACCTGCCCTAACCCGTTTACGTAATATAATTTCTTGTTATGCAGCGCTGCAGAATTTTTGTAGTTGTACGGAATGGTCGCCGTCAGGTCTTCATTTTTATAGTCCACCAATTCAAAGGAGTCTTGCTGTAACGTCTTTTTGTTCACTCTGTGGATCGATACCGTCTCATTCGTATCATCGTGAATGGTCGACAATGTCAAATAGTAGTACGTGTCATCCGCCAGTACCGGCGCAAGGACTTGCATATTTTCAGTCGTACCGGACTGGATGGTCGTGAGATCGTTCACTTTCAGTTCTTTATCAAACACAACTTCCTTCAAGTAGAACTTGTTTTCTTCCAAATCTTGCGTAAGAATCGTCACTGTCTCATCAGTGGTCCCCGAGGCAGCTATGTAATACGGGATGCTGTCTGTGCGGAACCCCTGGGAATCTCCGAAACGAACATCGGAACGATATCCATCTTCAACAAACCCGCTGTTGTAAATACTGAAAAACAGCTCCTTACCTGGAAGGTACCCGGTCCGCTCCCCCGTATATTGGGAGGCATCCATCTTAAAACTTTTAGTGTGATCGCTGACAATATGGATGGTGTCTTTGTCTTCCAACAATACGTCCCTGCCGCCTACCGCCACACCTCCCAGTTCCAACCCGTTCATGGACAACGCTTGGACGGAGTGATCCTCTTGTATGAAAACGGCATAACTGACCCCCTTATTGTCAATGTCCTGGTCGGCGGTCGTCGACACATACAGAACCGCTTTTGTCTTATCCAACAGTTCCGATTCAGGGATCGTCTCCAGCGAAACAATCGATTTTGCAGGAGCGTCTTTGCTCCTCGTGAGAATGAAGGCAAGGGCAACGAAACATACTGTGATCACAACAGCGCTCATCCACGCTTTTCTCTTCATGTGAATCCCCTCCCACTTTGAAAAAAGGCCGTCTTGGATAAGGTAGACGGCCCTTCTGATAGGTTAAATATTTCTAACGAGCTTCGTGGCTTTGGCATCCCGGACATCGCGCGGGTAGACCCCTAATCCGCCATCCACATCCAGATCGAGCGAGCCATTCAGCTTATACGCTGACCAGATCAACTTGGAACAGTTTTTTGCTCCCGTGTGACTGGTTTTCCGATTGGTTGCAAAGTTATACGAATAGGACTGTCCGACTTGAGTCTTTGCCCAATCTGCCGCCTTGTTCCGATTCGTCGCGGTAGTGGTGACCGACTTCACCATGGCTCCAGAGCTATCCACTTTTCGGGCCGTCGTGGAAATGGTCCGAACCCCATCAGAAGGCACAGATTCTACAATGGTGGTGGAGGAGTAATACATGCCCACGTGACCATGATCTAAATAAGCGGTTTGAGACGGCGTGTAGTAAAAGTTGCCTTTCGTGCTCGAGCCAACACTGACCGTTCCTCCCGAAGATCCATAGTCGGAGATATCAGCCCTGGCTAACTTCTCTGCCTTCCCCTTTTCTTCGTTGGCTGATAACTCTTCGTAAATTTGGTTGAGTACGCTCTCTTCGGATTGCCCCGTGTTCGCAGCGATCGTTCGAACATCTTGTAATAACTCATTTTTCGAGACATCCGGCTGGAGAGTCAGTATCTCACGCAACGTTGAACTAGCATCTGCAGTACCCGCTTGGCTAAATAACATAGTGGTCGTTAAAGAAAGAGCTAAAATCGTTTTTTTCACGTTCAGCACTCCTCGTAGTGTATTTAGTAGAGTGGATTGGTACAAGCTAGTCGTAATTTACATACTCCGTCACGCGATGGCATACGAATTCCTTTAGACAATGAGGTTATCAATTTCCTAAAAGCTTTCCCATGGCACGGGCACTTTCATTTACCTGCTACTCCCTGACTCAACCCCCTCCAATAAACCAAATATCCAGCAACGAGATAACGATATCCAGCATGAGGATCACCACCTGTTCCTATATTATCGTTCATTGTCATAATACTCCAAAAAGTTTATAATAGATTAAAAAAGTCGTAAATGACTACAAATGGAGGAATAGGGAGTGGAGAGGACGATCGGTTCCACGATACGGAAGATCAGAACGGACAAAAATTATTCACAGCGCTATGTGACCGACGGCATCATGACACAAAGTGCGTATTCAAAGTTCGAGCTGAATAAGACGGACATTTCGTTTTTCTCGTTAGCCAAAATCCTGGAGAATTTAGAGGTCTCGATGGATGAGTTTCTCTATATCCATAACGGCTTCTGTCCGTCTGCAAAGAACCGGATTATTAGCGCATTCACCTCGATTTCCTATAATGATGAAGAACAATTGAACGAGTTGGTATGTTGGGCAGACGCCTATTTGGACAGCGAGGACGATCTGTTAGTCAGAGATATCCAAGCTTTGTTTGAAGGGTTGCTTTTGTTTGTCCATACAAGCAATGAGGAATCGCTCAAAGCCTCTGTCACCAGTGTGTGGGAACGGCTGTCTGGCAAAAATCAGCTGTATCTTACGGATTTGTATTTGCTGAATGCTATCTTTTATCTCTTTCCTTTGGAAACGATGCTCGAGGTGCGCAAGCTGGCAGAGTACAGTCTGGCCCGCTACAGCCAGTTTCCAAAAGCGCCCAGACTGCGCTGCTGATGAAAGAGAATCGATTCGCCGAGGCGCTGGAGGAGGCGGAAGCGGCCATTCCTCTTGCCAAACAACATAAAGCCTTCCTGCAGCTGGCGGTCTGTTATGTGCGGAAAGGCATCTGCCTGCAGGTGATGGAGGAAGGCGGCCAATGTTGGATTGATAAAGGGATGACGATACTGGAGGTGTTGGACGAAGAGGGGCTGCTGCGGATGACGGAAGGAGAGGTCTCTCGGTATACGGTGCGTTTGTAATGCAGGTGATGGTGCTGTCAGGAGAATTTGTCGATGCATCACATAGAAGAAAATAATTAATTCATAGTGAAATTAATTTTACTTTTATATATATCCTTTCCCTTTTCAAGTCAGTATTGAATAGATACAATTAGAAAGAGGTCCTAAAATTAACTTGAAAAGAAAAGAGGACTGATTATGGAGAAAAAGATATTCAGCGTTTTCTTTTTGTTGGTACCGATCATTTGTAAACGTTAAACTAGAGAGAGCAGTTTTCAACAAATAAGACACAACAGTTTTCCGCTACTATATTGCTTTCTATATACTAGAGATAGTCTATAGAAAGTGAGGAAAGAGGAAGTGGAAATTTGGATGGTGTATTTTGAAGTGAAGCGACTGCGTGAGGAAGGATTTTCAGACGCAGCGATCGCTAGAAAGCTTAAGATTTCTAGAAACAGAGTGAAAGATTATGGGGGAAAGACTCCGGAGGAATTTCACGAGTTTGCCTTGTCTTTACAGACAAGAAAGAAGAAACTGGATCCGTATGAGAAGCAGATCCTTGGATGGCTGAGAGAGCATCCAGATCTTACAGGTGCACAAATCGCAGACTGGCTAAAGGAAAAGCTGGAGGTGAACTTCGTCAGTGAAGGGACTGTGAGGAATTACGTTAACGAAATTAGAGAGAAATATTGTATTCCTAAACAGTTGGCAGAACGAGAATATGCGGCTGTGCCCGAACTTCCTAAGGGACTCCAGATACAAGTCGATTTCGGGCAGACACGACAGCCAACGGTTGATGGAAAAAGCCAGAAACTCTATTTCATCGGTTTCGTCCTGGCCCATTCTCGCTATAAATATGTAGAGTGGCTCGACAGGCCCTTTACCACAAAGGATTTGATTCGGATGCATGAGAATGCCTTCGCCTATTTTGGAGGCATGACCGAAGAAATCGTATATGATCAGGACAACCTTCTGGCCGTCAGTGAAAATGCGGGAGATATTATTCTGACCGCAGAGTTCGCCAGGTATCATCAGAAACGGAAGTTCAGGATTTATCTGTGCCGGAAAGCTGACCCGGAAACAAAGGGGAAAATTGAACGGGTGATCCAGTACGTAAAAGGAAACTTCGCCAAGAACCGGGTATTCGATCAATTACGCCACTGGCAAGATACCTGCATGAAATGGCTGAAACGGACCGGGAATTATAACGTTCATCACACGACGAAAAAAAGACCTGCCGAAGTGTATACTCTGGAAAAGGAACACCTCAGACCGGTCTCAGGAACCTACATTTTCGAAAATGTCTGTACGTCCAGTATAACAAGACAGATTCACAAAGACAATGTGATTCGCTTTGGAGGGAACCGCTATAGCGTACCACTTGGTACGTTCCGGTCGGACGCGCCGAACATCGCCTATGTAGAAGAACATAAAGATCACCTTCTGATCCGTCTGCAGCAAACAGGACCGGTGATCGCCAAACATACCATCGCGAAGGGAAAAGGCCAGCTTATATCCGATCCAGGCCACCGGAAACGGAACCAGACAAAACGCGACACATCAATCCGACAGGTGACCGAAATGATCGCGGACGCTGAGCTCTCCAACTGGCTGATTGAGGTATTGAAGGAACGATATCCGCGTCACCTGCTCGATCAATTGCAGATTGTCCAGACAGTCGGCCTTCAGTATCCTGAATTCTTATCCCCGGCTGTTCAGGAGATGCGACGACTGCGACTCAGCAGCGCTCATGACTTACGGGACATCGCCATCTCGTTGGAGATGGAAGAGAAGAAGACTGGACAGCGTGAAGCAGCGGTAAATGAAAAATATCAAGATCTTCGAGCCCCCGAACGGAAAGAAGATATCTACCTTCAGATTTTCCAAGGAGGTGATCTGGTATGAAGCCACTCTACGAAGATCTGCAAGATCAATGCCGGACCCTGCGCTTAGCAGAGGCCGCAAAGGAGCTGCCCCGAATTTTACGGGAGGCCGAATCGAAGGGATGGACGTATCATGAATTGATGCATGAATTCCTTCATTATGAGGTGCGATGCCGGGAGACAAAGAGTCGGGATAAGTTGATGAAATGGGCAGAGTTTCCTGAACTGCTCACCTTGGAGAACTTTCGGTTGGAAGAACAGACCGCAATCGGGGCCAAGCAACTGAATGTCTTAAAGGAGCTAGCGTGGGTAGAAGAATGTTTCACACTGATCATGATGGGGCCGACGGGTGTCGGCAAAACCCATCTATCTACAGCATTAGGCATTCATGCGATTGAGAGAGGACACCAAGTGTCCTTCATCTCGATGGACCGATTGATGTATGTATTGAAGACCAAGGATTATACGGCCAAGTCTAAAACCCGCTACAAACGAATCGTCAAATCCGATTTAATCATTATCGATGACGTCATGTACATGGCCTACGAGCCGCAGGAAGCTCATTTATTTTTCCAGTTCATTTATGAACTGTATGATCAAGCAGCCTTTATTTTGACATCCAACAAGGGGCCTGGAGAGTGGGGGAAGTTTTTAGGAGATCCGACATTGACCACAGCCATCCTGGATCGTTTACTGCATAGGAGCGAGATTTTAACGTTCAGCGAGGAGCAGAACAGCATTCGAATGAAATATCGTCAGACGTTATTTACGACAACAGGTGTTGAATCTTAATTGTTGAAAACTGTTGTGTGATAATTGCCGAAAACTGCTTAATTCTACTTGACGGTCACATCATTTCCATAACGTTACTGACAGTGTTTAAAATGATATCGAGAAGCAATGACGTTTGGAGCGCATTCGAATCATCTCTTCCAATTATCATATTTTATTATCTAATCGTTAGCGTCTTTTGGGTCATTAACCTAGATAAGATGAAAGAAACCACTTCGGTAAAGAGTAATTTCACAACCGACAAGTGATTGCTGAAAAAAGCGGTTACTCCTTTGATGTTTTTTCCTGCCGGCAAGGGAGCGCTTTCAAGAGGTGAATGGGGCTTTTGAGACGTCCGCCAGTTTCTGGCGGACGGTACCAATGATGAATGGTGCCTGAAATGAATGGTGCCTGTGCGAAAAACTATCGTGAATGTTTAAACAAACATGAAAGTTTAATGCACAGGCACCCTACACTAAGTTGCTCAGGCATTCTACTTAAGTCCAATACTTCAAAGCAAGTAACCCGCCAAGAATTATCAAGTAGAAAATGAATTTGTCGGATTTATTGATACTTTTCTTTTCTATTAATGCAAATAAAGATCCCGTAATGAGTATTACTACCATTACATCTATCATGAAATTAATGCACATTACCTCCTCTTTTTACCCCTTCAGAAACTAATTATTCCTATCTCCACAGTTGTGCATAGGCACTCTGAATTTTAACGTGTGCTCCCGAAGATATTACATTCATTCTCACTGCCACTACAGCGGCAGAACCGGCTCCTCCAAGGGCACCAACTATAGTAGCAAACGTCAAAGCTGTCACACCTAATATTCCCATTAACACAACACCCTCTGCAAGCAGCTCAGTTCTAGCATTCCAAACATCGTCTGCCTTGTCCACAAAAGAATTAATGAAACTAGAATCGTATACTATTCTAGATGTCTTTGAATTAGCTTGCACACCTTTGGGATCTAACATGAATGAATTTAAATTATCCCTTCTCAGCATTTTACCTGCATATACATAATAGCCACTTGCGCGTTTTTCATACCCTATTGCATTATGGAGCTTTTTTGAATGAAAAGCGTCATAAAAACCATCAATGTTATCATTTTCAATCATAATTGTAGTTGCTATTTCTTTAGCTGCCTTTCTATATTCCTCCATAGATATTTCACCTTGTTTATATATGTTGCCAAGCATTAATACTCTTTTGCTTTGAAATACACTCAGTGAAACAAGTGGTTCATTTGTCTCTTCGGTTATTGCATCTTCATTTAACTTAGTAAGATTTCCATCCCTAAATTCTAATATATCAGTCACAGTGCTTACTTCCGTCTCATCTTTTTCAAATTTGGTACTCTCAACACGTGCCTTAATCTTTATTATTTTTACATCGTCCTCTAAGTATTCACTAACCTTTTCTACTTTGTATAATCTCTCACCAACAATTTCTCCTGAGTACTTATCTAGTATAGGAGTCGTAAATCTGTCTTTATCACTTTTTACTTCTAGAGATTCGTTAGCATTCACATTCGTCAGATTAAGGTTTAATAATACTAAGATTAAACAAACGATGAAATACTTTTTCATTTCACTTCACTTTCCTTTATTTTTTACTGTGAAAAACTATTTAGTCTCCTTAATGCCTTTGTCACCTCCTGTTTGTGTATCAACCATTCTATTCTTTGTAAGCATACTACTCATCTATTAAAAAGAAGTAAAATAGTCGTAAATGACTGCTAACAGAGAGTTATTCGTAGTGTGTATTGATTTTTTTCCTTAGAATCATGACTATATGATGGCTTTAGCTAGTCCTCAAACCAACTTTAAATCAAAGAATTGCTTCTATATTGCGCAATATACAGGTTGTCATACAATTTGTTAGCTTTTTGTTTTCAATATAAAGCTTGCATTGTATCCTTGTTAATTAAAAAACTTTTAATTTTATTTAACTGCTATCTGAAGAGCTACTTCCTGTTTCCCTGCATCACTGCTAGACTGCTCTCCACACTCAATCCAAAATGATAAAAAACACCCCGCCCCTCCAGGTCTCCTGGCGTAAAAACGACGGAGACTGGACAGTGCCAGGATGTCTTTTCAATTTCAACATATCAATTACCGCTCGAACCCACCGCCACAGGCTGCACAGCAATCGCCTTGTAGTACGGAAAAGCGGTTTCCAGTGCCTGGGCGATCTCCTGCTCGCGGCCGGCTGGTACGGCGACGAACAGGGAAGGGCCGGCGCCGCTCAGCGTCATGCCATAAGCTCCGTGCTTGTGGCTGGCTTCCCGGATGTTATCGAAGTCCGGGAACCGGTCTTTCCGGTACGGTTCGTGGAAGATGTCGCGGTCCATCATGCGGCCGACGAGCGGCCAGTTGCCGGTGGCGAGTGCGGCTGCCATGAGGCTGCTGGCGGCGCTGCCTTCCGTCGCTTTCTTATGATCGAGCTGGGCCGGCAGCAGGCCGCGGGAGTCGCCGGTTTTCATCATGACGGGCGGGACGAGGACGACGCCGCCGATGTCAGGTGCCTCGAATGTCATCACTTCAAGGGACGTGCCGTCGTAGAACGACACGGTGACGCCGCCTGCTATGGCGGCGGTGACGTTGTCCGCGTGGCCTTCGATGCTTGCGCCGAACCACATCTTCTCTTTCCGGTTCAATTTCAGCTCGTGCAGACGGTCGGCGATCTCGATGCCTGCTGCAATGGCCGCAGCACTGCTGCCGAGCCCTTTGCCGAGCGGGATGTCGGAATGGACACGCAGCGCACAGGGGATTTCCTTCCGTCCTGCACGGCGGGTCACTCTGCCCATCGTCTGGATGATCAGGCTGTCTTCGTTCACAGGCAGGCCTTCTGTGTTCTCGCTTTCGTACTGGACCGACCATGCCTCCGCCGGTTCCGCTTCAACTGTCATGCTGAGCGACAGCGCCATGCCAATGCTGTCGAAACCGGGGCCGAGGTTGGCGGTCGTTGCGGGTACGGTGACGGTGATTCGTGACATCCCCAATTATTCCGCCTCCTTCTTCAATTCCGCGGCGAACGCTTCGAATTCCGCACGGGTCATGAACGGCTTGCCGTCGTTGACGCGGATCGCCGTTTCCGGGTCTTTCAGGCCGTTGCCGGTCAGGACGCCGACGATCGTCGCGCCTTTTTTGATCTCCCCGGCTTCAATCCGTTTCTTCAGGCCGGCAATCGTGGCGCAGGACGCCGGTTCGGCGAAGACACCGTCCGATGCGGCCAGCAGGCTGTATGCTTCCAAGATTTCGTCGTCGGTCACCGACAGGATATGGCCGCCGGACTGTTTCAGCGCGTTCTCCGCGAGTTTCCAGCTTGCTGGGTTTCCGATGCGGATTGCAGTCGCGACCGTTTCCGGCTCTTCGAACACACGGCCATAGACGATCGGTGCGGCTCCATCCGCCTGCACGCCGAGCAGTTCGGGCCGGCTGCCGCCTTTCTTCTCTGCGTATTCCGTGAACCCTTTCCAAGCAGCGGAGATGTTGCCGGCGTTGCCGACGGGCAGTGCGAAGATGTCCGGAACGGCCCCGAGCTGTTCGATCGTCTCGAAGGCGATCGTCTTCTGCCCTTCCAGGCGGTACGGATTCACCGAGTTGACGAGCGCGATGTCCCCGCCGCCCGCTTCCCGCACCATTTGCAGTGCTTCATCGAAATTGCCCTCGATCTCAAGGATTTCCGCTCCGTACATTTTCGCCTGGGCGAGTTTGCCGAGGGCGATCCGGTCTTCCGGGATGACGACGATCGTCCGCATGCCGGCCCGTGCGCCGTAAGCGGCAGCGGATGCCGACGTATTGCCGGTCGATGCACAGATGAGCGTCGTCTTGCCCTCTTCCTTCGCTTTGGCGACTGCCATCACCATGCCGCGGTCCTTGAAGGAGCCGGTCGGATTCGCCCCTTCCGTCTTCACGTACAGGTTGACCCCCCACTGCTTCGACAGGTTTTTCAGATGGATGAGCGGCGTGTTGCCTTCCTGCAGTGTCAGTTCCGGTGTATTCTCCGTAACAGGCAGCCATTCCTTATATTCTTCGATCAGTCCGTTCCATCGTCTCATCAGTTCAGTCCCCCTCAATCCGGTAATGGCTCAAGACGCCATTGACCTCTGGTGCGGTTGTCAGTTCTTCGAGTACGTCGAGATGCTGCTTGCGTGAGATCGTGTGTGTGATGAAGATCAGATCTGCGTCTTCCCGCGCCGGGTTCGGATGCTGGATCACCGTGGCAAGACTCGCGCCGTTCTTGCTGTAGATCGCGGACAGCCTTGCCAGCACACCGATTTCATCACGCACGGCAATCCGGTGGAAATACCGGGCGGATTTCTGCTCGTCCGTTTTCGTTTTGCGTTCGTACTGGTATGAGTGGACCCGCTTGCCGTTTACGCCGAGCAGCAGGTTGCGGCAGGCCGCCACGATATCCGACGTGACGGACGTCGCGGTCGGCAGCGAGCCGGCGCCCGGACCGTAGAACATCGTCTCCCCGACTGCTGCGCCACGCACATACACTGCGTTGAATTCGTTGTTGACCGAAGCGAGCGGGTGCGCGTTCGGGAAGAAGACCGGCTCGACCGCCACTTCGACACCCTGCTCGTCCTTCTTCGCGGAGCCTGCCATCTTGACCGTATAGCCGAACTGTTCGGCGAGTTCCAGGTCGCCGTCCTCGATGGCGTCCATGCCCCGTACGTACACGTCATCGAGCTGCACCTCCTCGGAGAACGACAGCGACGCAAGGATCGCCATCTTGCGCGCAGCATCGATACCGCCGACATCCGCCGTCGGATCCGCTTCTGCGAATCCGAGTGCAGTCGCTTCCTCGAGTGCCTCCGCGTACGTCTTCTTCTCATGCTTCATCTTCGTGAGGATGAAGTTCGTCGTGCCGTTGATGATGCCGAGCAGTGAGGTGATGCGGTCGGAAGCGAGTCCGTCCTCGAGTGTCCGGATGAGCGGGATGCCGCCGCCGACACTCGCTTCGTAGAACAGGTCACAGCCGTTCCGGTCCGCGAGCACCAGCAGGTCCCGGCCGTGCACCGCCATGACATCCTTGTTCGCGGTGACGACCCCTTTGCCCGCCTGCAGCGCCTGTTCAATCGCAACTCTCGCTTCTTCCATGCCGCCGAACACTTCGACCATGATATCGATCGATTCATCGTTCAGCAAATCGTCCAGCGAATCGGTGAACAACTCCTGCGGCAGGTCCGTATTCCGCTCCTTGTGCAGGTTCCGGACGAGGACGCGCCGGATCTTCACCGGCACGCCGAGTTTGTAGGTCAGATCTTCCTGATGCTGCTGTAATACGCTGGCCACTCCGCTGCCGACAGTGCCGAAGCCGAGCAGGCCGATCCCTATCTCTTTTTTCATTTGACGAGTCTCCTAACCGTATGTACACTATGCAGAAACAATTGTCCTTGGCATACAGACATTATAAAGATAAAGTCTTCACAGAACAACCGGTACATGCTATTGTTATTCAATATATCACACTACTCATACTATATTAAAGATTGGATCTGGTGCCATGAAGGTTTGTAAATTCGGCGGGACGTCTGTCGCCACCGCAAAGCAGATTAAAAAAGTAGCCGCTATCCTCCAAGCCGACCCCTCCCGCAAGATTGCCGTCGTCTCCGCACCCGGCAAGCGGCATTCAGATGACACCAAAGTGACAGACCTGCTCATCATCCTGGCAGAACGGACGCTGATGGGGCAGGACGCGGAAGAGCAGCTGCAGTCCGTGCTCACCCGCTACCGGGACATCGCAGCGGACCTGGCTCTCGGAAATGATGTACTGTCTCTTATCGAAGAGGATTTACGGAGCCGGCTGGACGGAGACATGGAAGACCCCGTCCTGTTCATGGACACCCTGAAAGCGTCCGGTGAGGACAATAATGCGAAGCTGATCGCCGCGTACTTGCAGTCCATCGGCACCGAAGCGGTCTACATCAGCCCGCTTGAAGCCGGCCTGCTCGTCAACGAACGGCCGAAACGGGTGCAGGCACTGCCGGAAGGCGAAGCCCTGCTTGCAAGGCTGGCCGACCAGCCGGGGATTGTCGTCTTCCCTGGATTCTTCGGATTCACCCAAGACGGGACGCTCCGGACGTTCAACCGCGGCGGTTCGGATATCACCGGATCCCTTCTCGCTGCAGCAATAGGCGCCGATCTGTATGAAAACTTCACGGATGTCGATTCCGTGTTTGTTGCGAATCCGGCCGTCATCGACAAGCCGTGCGGCATCCACACGCTGACCTACCGGGAAATGCGGGAGCTGTCCTATGCCGGCTTCTCCGTCTTCCACGACGAAGCACTGCGGCCTGCATTCCTGAAATCGATTCCGGTGTGCATCAAGAACACGAACAATCCGGAAGCGCCCGGTACGATGATCGTCAAAGAACGGGACTGCGGCACGCGTCCGGTCGTCGGCATCGCGGCAGATGACGGGTTCACCACACTGTTCGTCGACAAGTACCTCATGAACATTGAAATCGGCTTCGGACGGAGGCTGCTGCAGATTCTCGAGAACGAGGAGATCCCTTTCGAGCATACGCCGTCCGGCATCGACAACATGTCCGTCATCATCCGGGACACCTTCCTGACACCGGAAATCGAAGCGCGGATCCTGCACCGGGTCATGGACGAACTGGAAGCGGATGACGCCTATTTCCGGAAAGGCTATTCGATGGTAGTGCTCGTCGGGGAACGGATGCGGGACACTGTCGGGCTCACCGCCCGTGCAGCGGACGCCATCCGGAAAGCCGGTGTCAGCATCCAGATGATCAACCAGGGCTCCACCGAAGTGAGCCTCGTCTTCGGAGTCCATAAGCAGGATGAGACGGCTGTGCTCCGCGCGCTGTATGAGGAGTTCTTTGCGAGTGAAGCGGTCCATGCATGACGAAAAGGCTGCCGGAAGAAAATTCTTCCGGCAGCCTTTTCCGTTATTCAATGATGATGCCGCCCGCAGGACGGAGCACGGCCCGTACCGGACTGCCGTCGGAGCCGACAAGTTTCAGCGGCAGGGCGATCAGTTCGTACAGCCCCGGCTCCGCTTCGGTCAGCACGATGTTTTCCAGAATGTGGACGCCGTTATCATACAGCGCATGATGGGCGTCCATCGTCTTGCTGTCGACGGCATCGACCGATGGTGCGTCCACGCCGATCAGCCGGATGCCGTGTTCGGACAAAAACGGCCCGATATCCGGCTTCAGCACCGGATAGTGTTCCGGGAACACGGTGGGATCTGGATGGCCGCCGGTCTTCAGCAGCATCCGCTCGGCCCCTTTGAAGTCGGTCCCTTCAAGTTCCGCCCGGCCGATTTCCGCGTGGCCGCCCGTATCGACGACAACCGCCGGCCCCATGTACAGGCCGAGGTCGAGCTCATGCACCTTCTTGCCGTGTTCATCGTAATGGAACGGGGCATCGATGTGCGTGCCGGTATGGACGCTCATCGTCAGCTGGCCGATATTGACGGAGCCTGTCTGTTCTTTCGTGAACGACAGCTCGTAGTGAAACGGTGTATCGCCCGGCCACTCGGCGATGTCATTGCTGAGCGGCTGCGTGATATCGATCCATTCTTTGACGTTCATTCCTATCACCCTCTCCTTCTCTTATCCTTCCACCGACAGGCCGGTCAGAAACACGACAGCAATGACGAGCGGCACAACGATCGTCATGAGCACCTTCCACAGCTTGAACAGGCCGGGAGAGGCGGTTGCACTCAGATTGAACTCCCTCTCGACGAGCGCCCGGTCCATGCGGTGGATGATGAACAGCGCGATCAGCAGGTTGCCGAGCGGCAGCATGATGTTGCTGACGAGATAATCCGTATTGTCGAAGACACTTTTGCCGAACAGCGTGAACCACGACAGCGCACTCGACGACAGTGCGGATGGAATTGCCGCAAGGAAGACGATCAGCCCGGTCAGCCAGGTGACGGCCTTCCTTGTGCGTCTGCCGTTCGCTGTCAGCGCTGCAACTATGATTTCGAACAGGCTGAACGACGACGTCAGCGTCGCGAACAGGAACAGCAGCAGGAACAGTGCGAGGAACAGTTCGCCGAAGGGCATCTGCCCGAACACTTCCGGAAGCACCATGAACAGCAGCCCCGGTCCTTCGTCCGGCTGCATGCCGAACGAGAACACGACCGGGAAGATCGCAAGACCCGCGAGCAGTGAGACGAAGATGTTCATGCCGACGACGGAGCCGGCGGACGACCGCAGGCTGACGTCCTTCTTCAAATACGAACTGTACGTCACCATGCACGAGAAGCCGACCGCAAGTGAGAAGAACGACTGCCCGAGGGCATACAGTACGGCTTCCGCATTCAGTTTCGAGAAATCGGGCGACAGGAAGAATTTCACGCCTTCCATCGCCCCGTCGAGTGTCAGCGACCGCACGACAAGGATGAGGAAGAACAGGAACAGCAGCGGCATCATGAATTTGTTCGCCCGCTCGATGCCGTTCTGGATGCCTGTCGAAACGACGAGCACATTGATGAGCGTGAACAGCAGCAGGCCGATGAGGGTGATGGCGGCGGAGCCGGTGACCGAGCCGAACAGCGCACCGTAATCCGCGCCTTCGCCGATGATGCGCCCCGGAATGGACAGTCCGCTGTAGACGAGCACCCAGCCGCCGACGACACTGTAGAACGACAGCAGCAGGAAGCATCCAAGCACGCCGAGCCGGCCCGTCCAGACCCACCAGCTGCGCGGGGCGAGCTGTTTATAGGCACTGATGGCTTCTTTGCCGGTCCCCCGCCCGATGATGAACTCCGACAGCAGCATCGGCAGCCCGATGACGAGCGTGAAGAGGACGAACAGCAGGAAGAACGCGCCCCCGCCGCTCATGCCTGTCACGTACGGAAACTTCCAGATGGCGCCGAGGCCGATCGCCGCACCGGCGGAAGATAGGATGAATCCGAGTTTCGATGACCACTGGTCGGTTTTCTTGCGTGTTTCCATAGTCCGCCTCCTTTTCATTTACCAGTTACAAAGATGTCCGCAGCTCCCACAGCTCCGGGAAGAACCGGTGGTCGAGGACGTGGCGCAAGTAGTTCACGCCGGACGAACCCCCGGTGCCTGTCTTGAAGCCGATGATCCGCTCAACGGTCTTCATGTGACGGAACCGCCACTGCTGCAGCCAGTCCTCCACGTCGACGAGCTTCTCCGCGAGCTGGTACAGGTCCCAGTAGGTCTCGACGTCCCGGTACACCGTCTCCCAGGCGGCCGCCACCGTTGGATCCCCCTCGTACGTCTTACGGAAGTCCCGGTCGAGCAGCTCGGGGTTGATCGGCAGACCGGCCCGGCTGAGCGCCCGGATGGCGACGTCATACAGGCTCGGCTGGGCGAGCGCCGTTTCGAGCATCGCATGCACGTCCGGATCCTTTTCATAGATTTTCAGGATATGCGGCGACTTGTACCCGAGGGCGAACTCGATGAGCCGATATTGGTACGACTGGAACCCGGAGGCTTTGCCGAGATCGTCCCGGAATTCGAGGTACTCTGCCGGTGTCATCGTCGACAGCACATCCCATGCCTGGATGATCTGCGACTGGATCTTCGTCACGCGCGCGAGTTTCTTGAACGCCGACTGCATCTCCCCGGCATCGATCGCCGAGATGGCTGCCGTCAGTTCGTGCAGCGTGAGCTTCATCCACAGCTCGCTTACTTGATGGATAATAATAAATAGCATTTCGTCGTGGTGGCCTGACAGCCGTTCCTGCGCCGACAGGATCTTGTCGAGATTCAAGTATTCCCCGTAGGTCATGTCCTTCTTGAAGTCCGTATGGATCGCTTCATGGTCGAGATTCAGATCGGATATCCCTTTGTTCATCCCTGCACCCCTTTCCGTCATGCGACCACGTCCCGTTTGTTTTCGAACTGCTTGTACTGTTCTTCAACCATGATCCGTTTCAGCAGCAAGACCGCCTGCCGGACCTCTTCGAACGTGTTATACAAAGCGACCGGTGCGAGCCGGATGCCGTTCGGCGCCCGGAAGTCCGGGATGAGTCCGTTCGCTTTCAGCGCCTTGCAGATGCGTGCTGCTTCCGGGTGGACGAGGAACACATGCCCTCCCCGTTCCGCGGCGTCAGCCGGACTCGCTGCGGTGAATCCGTAATCTCCGAGTTCCGTATTCACGAGATCCAGCAGGTAGCCTGTCAGGGCGAGCGACCGTTCCCGGATCGCCGGAATCCCGACTTCATCCAGAAGTTCCAAAGAGCCGATGAGCGGCGCTGAACTGAGCAGATGCGGGGTCCCCATCTGGAGCGCGCCGGCGTCCGCGGCGGGTGTGAACGTATGCTCCATGTCGAACTGCCGCTCCTTGTCGGAACCGAACCAGCCGGCGAGACCCGGCGCTGTGCCGAAATGGCGTTCGTTGACGTACAAGCCGCCCGTTGCGCCCGGTCCGCCGTTCAGATGTTTGTAATTGCACCAGAAGGCGAAGTCCGCGCCCCAGTCGTCGAGGTGATGCGGCACCGAGCCGATCGAGTGGCACAGGTCATAGCCGGCGAGGATGCCGCGGTCATGGGCCGCTTTTGTGATGCGTTCCATGTCGAGCACCTGACCGCTTCGGTACAGTACACCTGACAGGATGACGATCGCCGTGTCGTCCGTCATCGTCTCGATGATGTCCTCCGTCTTCAGTGTCTGGCCGTCCCGGCTTTCCACGCGGATGAGGTGTTCCTCCGGATCGAGCCCATGCAGCCGCAGCTGGCTCTGGATCGCGTACAGATCCGTCGGGAAGTTCAGTTCATCGGCCAGGATCTTCGTACGCCCGTCCGCCGGCTTGAAGAACGTCGCGAGCAGCTGGTGAAGGTTGGACGTTGTCGAGCCTGTCGCAATGACCGAGGACGGATTTGCGCCGATTAATGGGGCCATCATCGCGCCGATCTGTTCAGACAGATGGAACCACGGCCGCTCCCCCTGCGTCCAGCCGTCGATGCCATGCCGCTTCCATGTGTCGAGCACCGCAAGCAGTGAAGATTCCGCCCGCTTGGACAACAGGCCGAGGGAGTTGCCGTCGAAATAGATGGTGCCGTCCTGTATGTAAAATTCGTCCCGCCGGCTGGCGGCGGCATAGCGCGCCTCCAGCTGGGCCGCGTAGTCAGGTGTATTGAGAGTCGATGTTGTCATAATGATCCGCTCCTTTGTTTGCAGAATTCATGATGTCCAGTACAGTTGCACTCTTCTTTCTTTCTCCGGAGAACGGGAAAACCCTTTCCCGGCAGCTCGAAAGCTGGAGGGAAAGGGCTTTGATCAGCCGCGCAGAGCTGCTGTTTTCGTCAGGATGCCGCCGATCTTCTCGACGATCAGTTCCACTTCGTGCGCATTGGTCAGCAGGTCGTAGTCGTTGATGTCAAGACGCAGTACCGGGCAGGCGCTGAAGGAATCGATCCACGTCTCGTAGCGGGCGTGCATCTCCTCCCAGTAGCTGGTCGGTGTCTCCTGCTCCATTTCCCGGCCGCGCTCATGGATGCGGTCGATGATGCAGTCGATCGGCCCTTCCAGGTAGATGAGCAGATCGGGGTGTGGGAAGTACGGTGTCATCACCATCGCGTCGAACAGGTTCGTATACGTCTCGTAATCGACCGGATCCATCGTGCCTTCTTCCATATGCATGCGGGCGAAGATGCCCGTGTCTTCGTAGATGGAACGGTCCTGTATGAAGCCGCCGCCGTATTCGAAGATACGTTTCTGTTCCTTGAACCGCTCGGCAAGGAAATAGATCTGCAGGTGGAAACTCCACTTCTTGAAGTCCTCGTAGAACTTGTCCAAGTATGGGTTCTGATCGACCTTTTCGAATGAAGTCCGGAAACCGAGCGCTTCCGCAAGCGCGGTGGTCATCGTCGATTTGCCGACGCCGACTGTCCCGGCGATCGTGATGACCGCATTTTGCGGAATGCCGTATTTTTCTCGTAGGTTCATGGGTTGACGCCTTCTTTCTGGATTGCTGCCTGTACAGCGTTCAGGATATAGTCACGGTCACGGGAATTGGCGACGAAATCGAGTTCATCGCCATTGAAACGGAGTACGGGGATGTCCGGATGCTGCTGTTCGAATTCATCGATGAACGTCTCATAGTCCGCGGACAGCCGGCGCAGGTAGGCCGGGTCCATGCCGCGCTCGTAGTCGCGGCCACGCATGGCGATGCGCTTCATAAGTGTCTCGAGACTCGCATGCAGATAGACGATGACATTCGGCACCGGCATCCCTGCTGTCAAGATGCTGTAGATCTGTTCGTATTTCGCATAATCGCTGTCGGAGAGACTGCGTTTTGCAAAAATAAGGTTCTTGAAGATATGATAATCGGCGACAACCGGTTTTCCGGCCGCCAAGTAATGCTTCTGGATGTCGCCGAGCTGCTTGTACCGGTTGCAGAGGAAGAACATTTCCGTCTGGAAGCTCCACTCTGCTATATCGTCGTAGAATTTATTGAGAAACGGGTTTTCGTCTACAATCTCCATGAGCAGATGGAACTGCTGTGTATCGGAAATCGCCTTCGATAACGTGGACTTGCCGACACCGATCGGCCCTTCCACCGCGATGAACGGAATGGTCATGACTAACGCTCCTGTCTTTCAGTTACTGTCGTCCTTTCAGTGTATCACAAGCGGATGGGAACAGGGTGTGACATTTTTTCCACGTGGAACATTTTCACCTGTCCGTGCTACACTGAAGGTAAGGAGCGATGTCGATGAATATGCAGGAACGAGACGAGCATTTCATGGGGCTCGCAATCGAGGAAGCGATGAAGGCGGAAGCGATCGGTGAAGTGCCGATCGGTGCGGTGATTGTCCACCACGGTGAAGTGATCGCCCGGGCGCACAATCTGCGGGAGACGACGCAGAACGCCGTGACGCATGCGGAACTGTCCGCGATCGAGCAGGCCTGCGCGGTGATCGGCAGCTGGCGGCTCGAGGAGACGGAATTGTATGTGACACTCGAGCCCTGCCCGATGTGTGCAGGAGCCATCCTGCAGTCGCGCATCCCGACCGTCGTTTACGGGGCGCGCGATCCGAAGGCAGGCTGTGTGGACACGCTGTACCGGCTGCTGAACGACCCCCGGTTCAACCACGAATGCACCGTCCGGGAAGGTGTGCTGGGCGAGGCTTGCGGTACCCTGCTCTCTGGGTTTTTCCGCAGCCTGCGTGCAAAGAAAAAAGCGGCCAAACGAAAAGCGGCAGAGGAAGCCGAATGACTTCCCCTGCCGCTTTTTCCAGTTGTCTTATTCTGCCGGTGTGATGAATTCCCGGCCGCCCATATACGGACGCAGCACTTCCGGAATCCGGACCGAGCCGTCTTCCTGCTGGTTGTTTTCAAGCAATGCCGCAACGGTTCGGCCGACTGCCAGCCCGCTGCCGTTCAGCGTATGGACGTACTCCGGCTTGCCGCCTTTTTCGCGGCGGAACCGGATGTTCGCCCGGCGCGCCTGGAAGTCCTCGAAGTTCGAACAAGACGAGATCTCGCGATACACGTTCTGCGTCGGGATCCATACTTCGATGTCGTACTTCTTCGCCGCAGTGAAGCCGAGGTCCGCTGTGCACATCTTCAGCACACGGTATGGCAGTTCCAGAAGCTGCAGAACTTTCTCCGCATGCCCTGTAAGTTTCTCGAGTTCATCATACGAGTTGTCAGGGTTGACGAAACGCACCAGTTCCACTTTGTTGAACTGGTGCTGACGGATGAGCCCGCGTGTGTCACGTCCCGCTGAACCCGCTTCCGAGCGGAAGTTCGTGCTGTACGCAGCGAACGCCTTCGGCAGCATGTCCGCCGGCAGGATTTCATCGCGGTAGAAGTTCGTCACCGGCACTTCAGACGTCGGGATGAGGAAATAATCTTCTTCCGGAATCAGAAATGCATCCTCCTCGAATTTCGGCAGCTGGCCCGTTCCCGTCAGGCTCGCACGGTTCACGAGGTACGGCGGCAGCATCTCCTCATAGCCGTGCTCCTCCTGATGCAGATCCATCATGAAGTTGATGAGGGCACGCTCGAGACGTGCACCAAGTCCGCGATAGAAGACGAACCGGCTGCCTGTCACTTTCGCAGCCCGTTCAAAATCGAGGATCTGGAGTCCTGTCCCGATTTCCCAGTGCGGTTTCGGTTCGAAGCTGAACTCCGGTGTCTCGCCCCACTTGCGCACTTCCACGTTGTCGTCTTCGCTGTCGCCCATCGGGACGCTTTCATGCGGGATGTTCGGGATGCGCATGAGCACATAGTCAAGCTGCTCTTCGATCTCATGCAGTTCGTTGTCGTACGCTTTGATGTCCTCGCCGACCTTCCGCATCCTCAGTACGAGCTCATCAGCGTCCTGCTTGTTGCGCTTCATCTCCGCGACCTGCTGGGATACTTCGTTGCGCTCCGCCTTCAGTGCTTCCACTTTCGCCAGCAGCTCGCGGCGTTTTTCATCGAGCTCCGGGAACCGGTCCAGTTCCGAAATATCCTCCCCGCGTTTCGCTAATTTCTGTTTCACACCTTCAAAATCCGTCCGCAATACTTTCCTGTCCAGCATTTGAATTCCTCCTTCGATTGGTCACGATTCCCCGGTTTCCGGGCATAAAAAAAGCCCTCCATCCCCTGACATCAGGGACGAGAACTACCCGCGGTACCACCCAGTTTAACCAGCACAAAGCTGATCCACTCCAGGACGGTAACGGCTCCGGTGCCGGCGCAGGCCTACTTCAAGTTCAGCCCGGCTGCTCAGGGACGGATTCACAGTCGTTTCCGCCGGCTTGCACCACCCGCCGGCTCTCTGGTCGAAAACAGATCTGCTACTGCTTCCCCTCATCGTGTTTAGTGTATGAAAGTACCTTTACTGTACTATAAGGCCGCCTGTTTGGCAAGTGCACTGACGGTTCCTCCTGGACGTCTGGACCGCTTGCGGTATACTGGCCCTATGACCTGTCCTGTTATTGATTTTCTACACTCCTGATGCAGGTCAGAAACGGAGGGGACCGATGGAAGAATGGCTGATTGCCTTGGACAAATCACACGAACTGCCGCTGTATGAACAGATTTACCGGCAGATGAAGCGCGATATTACGGAACAGCGTGTACCGGTCGGAAAGAAACTGCCGTCAAAACGCAAGCTGAGCGAATTTCTCGCGGTCAGTCAGACGACCATCGAACTGGCATACGGCCAGCTGACTGCCGAAGGCTATATCACCGCCGTCCCGCGCAGCGGCTATTACGTCCAGGATATCGAAGAACTGGCGTATACCGAGCCCGCCGCTTATACCGGGACACCGGTCTCGATGTCGCGGAAGGCGGAAATTGATTTCTCTCCCGGAATGGTGGACACCGAGTCGTTCCCGTTCAAAAAATGGCGGAAAGCCGCAAAAGATGTCATCGATGAGCAGGCGGCGCACCTGCTGCAGCTCGGCGACCCGCACGGTGACGCCGAACTGCGTGCCGAAATTGCGACCTACTTATATCATTCCCGCGGGGTCATCTGTGACCCGGATCAGATCATCGTCGGTTCCGGAACCGAGCAGCTCATCCCGCTCATCATCCGGATCCTCGGGGACGGCGCTGTCTATGCCGTCGAGGACCCGGGCTACCCGCTCAGCCACCATGTGTTCGACCAGGGGCAGCGAAGGGCCATCCCCATTCCCGTAGACGCGGAAGGGATGGACACGGACCGTCTCCTTCAGTCGCCGGCGACTGCGGCGTATGTCACGCCGTCACATCAGTTCCCAACAGGCACTGTGCTGTCAGCGCCACGCCGGGCAGCATTGCTGAACTGGGCGGCAGGGCATCCGGACCGGTACATCATCGAGGACGATTACGATGGGGAATTCCGCTATGCCGGACGGCCGATCCCAGCCCTTCATGGTATGGACCGCGGGGACCATGTCATCTATCTGAGTACGTTTTCGAAGTCTCTTATGCCCTCACTGCGGATCGCCTATATGGTGCTGCCAAAACCGCTCCTCGACCTGTACCGCGGCGCGTTCATCCATTATGCATCCACCGTCCCGCGGATCGATCAGCATATGCTCGCCCGGTTCATGGCGGACGGACAGTTCGCCCGGCATCTGAACCGCATGCGGAAGCTGTATCGGAAAAAGCTGCAGCTGCTGCTCGAGCAGCTTGCCCCCTATCAACCGGCAGTCACCTATTCAGGGGATGAGGCCGGCATGCATATCATTGTCACACTTGCACTCGATCGGTCGGAAGAGGAACTTGCCGAAGCTGCACTGCAGGCCGATGTGCGGGTCTACCGCCTGGACAGCTACCGGTCGGGCGCATCCTCTGGATCTCCCGCCTTCCTGCTCGGATTCGGCGGTTTGACGGATCAACAGATCACAGAAGGTGTCCGGCGGCTCATGGCCGCCTGGACCATCAAAAAAAGGAACAGCGCAGAATGACTCTGCAGCTGTTCCTTTTTCATCTGTTAAAACAGGCCTTTGACGAACCCGCTGGCACTGTCCCAGAGACCCGAGAAGAAATGCCCGATTCCGCCCATCGCAAGGGAGAACCAGCCGGCCTTCTCGACCGCCTCTTTCGTGACGACTTCAGCGCCTGCATCCGTGCCGTCGACATAGCCATAGTCTTCGGAACCGTCTTTCTTCACGAGTTCCACATGACCGATGACCGTGCCTTTCTTGACAGGGGCTTCCAGTGAACCATCTTTCAGCTTTTTCTTGTCGATGACGAGCTTCGGTTCATACTGATCCTTCTCACTCGTTTTCACCATCATTGTGATCGGTTCCTTCACTTCAATTGCAGCTTCTTTCTCTTTCCCTTTCAGGACAGGGAGGGTTTCCTTGCCTTTGAACTGGTACCCTTCCGGCACGAATTCCACTTCGGAGAACTGGCTGAACCCATAATCGAACATCGAGCGCGCCGCTTCAAAACGGGCTCCGTATGACCCTTTGCCGTTCTTATCGACCGCATTCATGACAACCGCGATGACCCGCTTGCCGTCGCGCATCGCAGTCCCGGTGAAGCAGTAGCCGGCAAATTCAGTCGTTCCGGTCTTCAGGCCGTCAACACCTTCATAGGCATACACGAAACCAGGAAGCATGAAGTTCCAGTTGTCCATCTTCGTTTCATCGTCCGTGCCTTTCCGGAAATACTCCGTCGTGATCTTCGTCGTATCGAGTACTTGCGGATAATCGCGCAGCAGCGAATACGCAAGCTTTGCGACGGACTTGGCAGGCATGACATTCTCATCATTCGGGCCTGTCCCTTCCGGATGCATGCCGTGCAGGTTGGCATTGTTCAAACCTGTCGAGTTGACGAATTTATAGTCGGTCAGACCGAGTTCCTTCGCCTTTTCGTTCATCATTTTCACAAATTCCGTTTCCGTGCCGGCAATCGTTTCCGCAATCCCGATCGTCGCAGCATTCGCCGAATAGATCGCCAATGCTTCGTACAGTTCCTTGATGGAATACGAGCCGTCACGGCGGAGCGGCACGTTGCTCAGACTGCCGTCCTGTGAAACAGCATATGTATAATCGGTCACTTTGTACTGCTGATCCCACTTGATCTTGCCTTCATCGATCGCTTCGAACAGAAGGTACTCCACCATCATCTTGGACATGCTCGCAAGGCCAAGCGGTGCGTCGGCATTTTGTTCATACAAGATCTTTCCACTGTCCGCGTCAATCAAAATCGCTCCGTCCACGTGCAGACCGAGTGATGTGTCCGCCTGTGCGGTGGATGCACCGAACAACGTGATCAGCAGCACTGCTGAACACAGGACAGACAGCCATCTGTTCTTCATTTTCTTCACATTTCTACCCCCGTTACTGCAATTTACTCCCATAGTTTATCATACCTCAAAGAGGGCGGGGAGTGTATAACAAAAAAAGCACCTTTCCGCCCATATGGGACGTCCGGAAAGGTGCTGAAGTTCCTGATGCTCAGGAGATCGTATAGTTCGGTGCTTCTTTCGTGATCTGCACCTGATGCGGGTGGCTTTCGCGTAAGCCTGCACCCGTCATGCGGATGAACTGCGCTTCTTCACGCAGCGTATGCAGATCCTTCGTACCGCAGTAGCCCATGCCGGCACGGATGCCGCCGATCAGCTGATGCACGGTATCTGACAGCGAGCCCTTGTACGGCATGCGCCCTTCGATGCCTTCCGGGACCAGCTTCTTCGCATCATCCTGGAAATACCTGTCTTTCGAGCCGCGTTCCATGGAGGAGACGGAACCCATGCCGCGGTACACCTTGAACGTCCGGCCCTGGTAGATCTCCGTCTCGCCCGGGCTTTCCGTCGTGCCTGCCAGCAGGCTGCCGAGCATGACGGCATGTCCGCCGGCCGCGAGTGCCTTAACGATGTCGCCGGAGAACTTGATGCCGCCGTCCGCGATGATCGTCTTGCCATGCTCCCGTGCGACCGCTGCACAGTCGTAGACTGCGGTGATCTGCGGAACGCCGACACCGGCAACCACGCGTGTCGTACAGATGGAGCCCGGGCCGATACCGACCTTGACGACATCCGCTCCAGCTTCATAGAGTGCTGCCGTCCCTTCGGCTGTTGCAACGTTGCCGGCGATGATGGCAAGTTCCGGATATGTCTCCCGGATCTTCTTCACCATCTCCAATACGCCTTTCGAGTGGCCGTGCGCCGTGTCGAGGACGATGGCATCGACTTCCGCTTCGACGAGCTTTTCGACACGCACCATCGTATCAGAGGTGACACCGACCGCTGCAGCTGCGAGCAGCCGGCCGTGCTTGTCTTTCGCCGCATTCGGGAACTCGATGACCTTCTCGATATCCTTGATCGTGATCAGGCCGGACAGATGCCCTGCCTCGTCCACGATCGGCAGCTTTTCGATCTTGTGCTGCTGAAGGATCTTCTCCGCATCTTCAAGTGTCGTGCCGACCGGTGCCGTGACCAGCTCCTCTTTCGTCATGACATCGGAAATGAGGAGTGAATAGTCCTGGATGAAGCGCAGATCACGGTTCGTAATGATGCCGACCAGCTTCCGGTTATCGAGCGTATCGACGATCGGCACACCGGAGATCCGGTATTTGCCCATGAGGTGCTCTGCATCGTAGACCTGGTGTTCCGGTGTCAAATAGAACGGATTCGTGATGACGCCATTCTCCGAGCGTTTGACGGTCACGACCTGCTCCGCCTGCTCTTCGATGCTCATGTTCTTATGGATGACGCCGAGCCCGCCCTGACGCGCCATGGCGATCGCCATTTTGGATTCCGTCACCGTATCCATGCCTGCACTGATCAGCGGCACATTCAGCTGGATCATATCAGTCATCTTGACGGACAGCGATACATCCTTCGGCAGTACCTCCGATGCTCCCGGTACCAGCAGCACATCATCAAAAGTCAGTCCTTCACGTGCAAATTTCGTCTCCCACATGTCTGACGCCCCCCTGTAGTTTCGGTTAAATATTAGATAATAGGTTATCAGCGGTGCTGAACCGTGTCAAGGAAGCCCCGACAAGTAAAAGTATTGCCGCTTTTCGGTTAAATAAGCTTTTCAATGGCATCTTTCATATTAAGCGGGCCCGTCTGCGGAGCAAAGCGGTCAACGACATGGCCTTCCCGGTCGATGAGGAACTTCGTGAAGTTCCACTTGATCCCTTCCGTCAGCATCCCCTTCTTCTGGGAGGCCAGGTACTTGAACAGCGGCTCAGCCTGGTCCCCCTTCACATCCACTTTGGCAGAGACCGGGAAGGTGACACCATAATTCATACGGCAGAACTCCTCCGCTTCCTCACTGCTGCCGAACTCCTGGTTGCTGAAGTTATCCGACGGGAAACCGAGCACTACGAGACCTTGGTCCTTGTAGGTGTCATACACTTCTTCGAGCTCATCGAACTGTTTGACGAAACCGCACTTGCTCGCCGTATTCACAATCAGCATCGGCTTACCTTCATAGGCCGCGAGCGATTCTTCCGTGCCGTCCGGCTTCTTCATCGTAAAGTCGTAAATGGATTCCATCTGCTCCCTCTCCCTCGTTTGTAGTAGTTTAACCATAATGCAAAGGGTTTCAGAGCGCAAAGAAGACGTCCTGGGCTGTTTACACGGTGAGACAGGCACTGCTGGGGGCTGACGCTCATAAACCTTGGATTCCGCTCATAAAACTTGATTTCCGCTCATAAAACTTGATTTCCGCTCATAAAACTTGATTTCCGCTCATAAAACTTGATTTCCGCTCATAAAACTTGATTTCCGCTCATAACCGGCCTGCTGACGCGACCGGTTATGAGGCCGCACAATTTGCAGGTGGTCCTCAAGGAGCAAGACCAAGAGATGAATGGTGGGCTGCGCCTTTTTTAAGGGCACCTTGCACTTCAGCACAGTCAGCAAATAAAAAACACGAGCTGAGACATATCGTCTCGGCTCGTGCTTCTGTGTTGCCCGGCAACGTCCTACTCTCACAGGGGGAAGCCCCCTACTACCATCGGCGCTGAAGAACTTAACTTCCGTGTTCGGTATGGGAACGGGTGTGACCTCTTCGCCATCATTACCAGACAGATGAGCTTGTTCGCTCAAAACTGGATAAAACAGACATTGTGCAGCCAAGACCGCCTTACGGCGCTTCCGCTTTTGTTTGGTTAAGTCCTCGATCGATTAGTATCTGTCAGCTCCACATGTCGCCATGCTTCCACACCAGACCTATCCACCTCATCATCTTTGAGGGATCTTACTTACTTGCGTAATGGGAAATCTCATCTCGAGGGGGGCTTCATGCTTAGATGCTTTCAGCATTTATCCCGTCCACACATAGCTACCCAGCGATGCCTTTGGCAAGACAACTGGTACACCAGCGGTGTGTCCATCCCGGTCCTCTCGTACTAAGGACAGCTCCTCTCAAATTTCCTGCGCCCGCGACGGATAGGGACCGAACTGTCTCACGACGTTCTGAACCCAGCTCGCGTACCGCTTTAATGGGCGAACAGCCCAACCCTTGGGACCGACTACAGCCCCAGGATGCGATGAGCCGACATCGAGGTGCCAAACCTCCCCGTCGATGTGGACTCTTGGGGGAGATAAGCCTGTTATCCCCGGGGTAGCTTTTATCCGTTGAGCGATGGCCCTTCCATGCGGAACCACCGGATCACTAAGCCCGTCTTTCGACCCTGCTCGACTTGTCGGTCTCGCAGTCAAGCTCCCTTATGCCTTTGCACTCTTCGAATGATGTCCAACCATTCTGAGGGAACCTTTGGGCGCCTCCGTTACCTTTTAGGAGGCGACCGCCCCAGTCAAACTGTCCGCCTGACACTGTCTCCTGCCCGGATCACGGGCAAGGGTTAGAAGTCCAATACAGCCAGGGTAGTATCCCACCATTGCCTCCGCGTAAGCTGGCGCTCACGCATCCAAGGCTCCTACCTATCCTGTACAGGCTGCACCGGAATTCAATATCAGGCTACAGTAAAGCTCCACGGGGTCTTTCCGTCCTGTCGCGGGTAATGCGCATCTTCACGCATATTATAATTTCACCGAGTCTCTCGTTGAGACAGTGCCCAGATCGTTACGCCTTTCGTGCGGGTCGGAACTTACCCGACAAGGAATTTCGCTACCTTAGGACCGTTATAGTTACGGCCGCCGTTTACTGGGGCTTCAATTCGAAGCTTCGCTTGCGCTAACCTCTCCTCTTAACCTTCCAGCACCGGGCAGGCGTCAGCCCCTATACGTCACCTTACGGTTTTGCAGAGACCTGTGTTTTTGCTAAACAGTCGCCTGGGCCTATTCACTGCGGCTCTCTCGGGCTATTCACCCTACCAGAGCACCCCTTCTCCCGAAGTTACGGGGTCATTTTGCCGAGTTCCTTAACGAGAGTTCTCTCGATCACCTTAGGATTCTCTCCTCGCCTACCTGTGTCGGTTTGCGGTACAGGCACCTCCCGCCTCGCTAGAGGCTTTTCTTGGCAGTGTGAAATCAGGGACTCCAGGGAATACTCCCCTTGCCGTCACAGCTCAATGTTACAGGAACGGGATTTGCCTCGTTCCACACCTCACTGCTTGGACGCGCATGACCAACAGCGCGCTCACCCTATCCTTCTGCGTCCCCCCATTACTCAAACGGCGGGGAGGTGGTACAGGAATATCAACCTGTTATCCATCGTCTACGCCTATCGGCCTCGACTTAGGTCCTGACTAACCCTGAGCGGACGAGCCTTCCTCAGGAAACCTTAGGCATTCGGTGGAAGGGATTCTCACCCTTCTTTCGCTACTCATACCGGCATTCTCACTTCCAAGCGCTCCACCAGTCCTTCCGGTCCAGCTTCAACGCCCTTGGAACGCTCTCCTACCACTGACACCTGAGGTGTCAATCCGCAGTTTCGGTGATTCGTTTAGCCCCGATACATTTTCGGCGCAGCGCCACTCGACCAGTGAGCTATTACGCACTCTTTAAATGATGGCTGCTTCTAAGCCAACATCCTGGTTGTCTGGGCAGCGCCACATCCTTTTCCACTTAACGAATACTTGGGGACCTTAACTGGCGGTCTGGGCTGTTTCCCTCTCGACTACGGACCTTATCACCCATAGTCTGACTCCCAAACATAAATCATCGGCATTCGGAGTTTGTCTGAATTCGGTAACCCGGGATGGGCCCCTCGTCCAAACAGTGCTCTACCTCCGAGATTCTGACGTTTGAGGCTAGCCCTAAAGCTATTTCGGAGAGAACCAGCTATCTCCAGGTTCGATTGGAATTTCACCGCTACCCACACCTCATCCCCGCACTTTTCAACGTACGTGGGTTCGGGCCTCCAGTAAGTGTTACCTTACCTTCACCCTGGACATGGGTAGATCACCTGGTTTCGGGTCTACGACCCCATACTCATGCGCCCTGTTCAGACTCGCTTTCGCTGCGGCTCCGCGTTCTCGGCTTAACCTTGCATGGAATCGTAACTCGCCGGTTCATTCTACAAAAGGCACGCCATCACCCATTAACGGGCTCTGACAACTTGTAGGCACACGGTTTCAGGATCTATTTCACTCCCCTTCCGGGGTGCTTTTCACCTTTCCCTCACGGTACTGGTTCACTATCGGTCACTAGGGAGTATTTAGCCTTGGGAGATGGTCCTCCCGGATTCCGACGGAATTTCACGTGTTCCGCCGTACTCAGGATCCACTCTGGAGGGAATGGAATTTCGGTTACGGGGCTTTTACCCACTCTGGCGGGCCTTTCCAGGCCGCTTCGCCTACCCCATCCCTTTGTAACTCCGTATAGAGTGTCCTACAACCCCAGGAAGCAAGCTTCCTGGTTTGGGCT